>NZ_KQ960193.1:0-51902 GCF_001553125.1 Peptoniphilus sp. DNF00840 | reverse complement strand
TTCAGGTTATACTTGACTTTTGTTAGCAGGTTTTCTTCTCTAATTTTAAAGGAGGAGTTTATATGTTAATGGAAGTTTATTATGAACATTATCAAGAAAATTGTAGGGGAGCTTATTGGGAAGAACCTATTTCTATTCCTTACGGAGTTTATGAAAGGGATAGGAAGGCTAGGAATTCATTCTACGGCTACTTAACATCTAAAGGTTTTAAGTGTGTCACTTGGAACAATGATTATCCCCTCATACTTGTTAACACGGAGCTCAAACGCTTTGGTTTAATCTATCGTGCCTGCGCTCACAAGTGTGTAGACTCTAGGAAATATACAATTCAAGAGTTCAAAGATGAGGTTCTAAACATTAAATAAAATTTTATAAGTTAGCACAAACAAAAAAAGAGGAAGTAACTATCTACTTCCTCTTTCACTATTACACAATAAACTACCCTCTACTCTATTTGGATGTAGGGGTTCCTTATTTTCTTTCATATACACTCTTGACTCCAGCTTTTCCTATGCTATAATTAAGTTAACAGAACCTCTCCACGCTTAATGTAGATTTTTTACATGCGGACCACGGAGAGGGCTTTTTTTGTATAAGGAGAATTTGTATGGAATTAAAGCCTGCTTTAAGTTACAAAAATCAAATTATTAAACTAAAAAATGATCACAATCTTTCTATATCCAACTATGAATTTGCAGAAGAAATTCTAAAAAAAGTAAATTATTATAGACTTTCAGGCTATGGTATTGGCTTGAAAAAATCCGAAAATAAGGAACACTACAAAGATAAGGTAAGTATAGAGCATCTTTTTAATCTTTACTGTTTTGACAGTCAATTTAAAAATAATATTATAAGGACTATTGAGCAGATTGAAATTGAACTTAGAACCCAAATCGCTTATCACCTATCCAATAAATATGGTTCTGATGCTCTTATGCACGAAAATAATTTTATTTATAAAACTACCAAAGAAGGTCAAAGCATATATTCCATAATTAACGAAAATCTGAATAAGGAAATTAATAGACAAAAAATAAACCTTTTGTTAAACATCACTTGAAAAAGTATAACGGATTATTTCCATTGTGGGTATCTGTTGAGCTTATGTCTTTTGGAAATTTATCTTCTTTATTCAGCATTTTAAAGTTAGAAGATCAGAGAGAAATTTCTGATTATTATAATACAGACCCTAAATATTTAAAAAATTGGATTTTATGCCTTGTTGAAGTTAGAAATATTTGTGCCCACTACACTAGACTCTATAATATGCCTCTAAAAGAAAATCCACGTTTATATTCCGAAAACGAACAATATAAGGGCAAACAAAACAAAATATTTCCTATTCTTCTAATTATAAAGAGAATTCTAAACTCTAATAATCAGTGGAAATCCCTTTTAAAAGATTTAGAAAACACTTTTGATAAGTATCAAGGCTACTTTAATTATAGTTTTATGGGCTTTCCAAAAAACTGGAAGGATATTCTTTAGTTTTTAATTAAATCTATTCTCTGTAATTTATTATTATATTTTTAATTTAAATCTTTCACATTAAAAGACCCCCTAATCCTTTTGGATCTAGGGGGTTAGTTTTTTATGAATTGAATTCTTTGTATTCTCTTTTGGCTTCTTCTTGTTCTTCTGGTATTACTTTGATGCTGGCTTTCATTATTCTTTTTTCTGCTACTGCTAGTTCTGTCAAGATGCAGCCGCCTGCCTTGACGCTAAGTTTTTTCTTTTGTTTTTCGTCTGGTATAAAGCCAAGCTTTTCTATTATCAAACCAGAGATTGTCTCATGATTTTCTGAATATAGTGATAGGCCAAGGGCATCGTTTATGTCTTCTATGTCCATGGATCCGTCTACTATATATTCGTTTTCGCTAATTTTTTCTACGCTGTGGTCTTCCTTGTCATACTCGTCTTCGATTTCTCCAACTATTTCTTCTACTATGTCTTCTACTGTTACCATGCCTGAGAAGCCTCCGTACTCGTCAATTAGGATTGCTACATAGTTTTTGGATGCTTGAAGTTCTTTTAGAAGCATGTCAATTTTTTTGGTTTCTGGTACATAGTAAGGGGACTTGATACAGTTGTCCAAGTTTATAGACTCGTAATCATTTTTTGCGTATTCAACAAAGAGGTCCTTGATATAAACTGTTCCCAGAATGTTGTCTGTGTTCTCACGATAGACTGGCATCCTTGAGTAACCCATTTTCAAGACTTCTGTTATTGTTTCTGTTGTGAAGTCGTCGTAGTCTAGCATGTAAATTGACGTCCTTGGTGTCATTATCTCGTAGGCTAGCTTGTCGTCAAAGTCCATTATGTTAACTATCATTTCTTCCCCAGCTGAGTTGATTACTCCTTGTTGGGTTGAAACTTTTATATAGGATTTTAATTCTTCTTCTGAAATTTTTTCTTCTACGTCCTCTGAATATTTTCCCATAATCTTTAAGACTATTACTGTTGAGAATGATAGTAATTTTACAAAGGGATAAAATATTTTTGAGGCAAAGGCAATTGCACCTGATGCTTTAAGGGCAACTCTTTCTGAATTTTGTAGGGCAATTCTCTTTGGCACTAGCTCTCCAAAAACAAGTGTTATATAAGATAGGGCAAGTGTCACCAAAATAAAGGCTACTGTCCCACCATAGGGAATCCCGTATCCTCTCAAGAATTCTCCAAATACTTTTGAGATAGAAGTGGCTGCAGATCCAGATGAGAAAAATCCTGCCAAGGTTATTGCAACTTGGATTGTTGATAAAAATCTCGTTTGATCTTCTGAGATATCTAAAAGAGTCTTTGCTCTCTTGTCTCCTTCTTCTGCCATTTCTTTTATCTTATTGTTATTTATTGAAACCATCGCCATTTCAGCTGACGCAAAAAATGCGTTAATGCTTGTAAGTATTGCTATTAATATGAGCTTAGCCCACAAGGCGCCATCGTCCATAAAATCTTCCTCCCTATCTTTTTAGCCTAATTATATCAAAGAATTTATATTTGTGACAATAAAATAATTAATCTTATCAAGCTTTTTTACTCACTTCCTAAGCTTTAAGAATTTCGCCCTCTGGTGTTAGTTATTCATGACTAAGCTTGGTGGGCTTGGATGAAAATTTAAAACAAAAGAAGAAGGGCCTTCTACTTTATTGCCCTTCTTCTTTTTACTTAACTAATAAATTTTTTACTTCTTCAATCTTTACTTCATCTAGGCTCTTGTGCTTCCAATCTGGATTATTGTCCTTGTCAATCATTTTGGCTCTTATGCCCTCTTCCATCTCGCCAAGCTCTAGGCATTGTCTTAAAATTTTTAAATCCAAATCCACAGTTTCATGGTAGGTCAAGCCCTTGCCAAGAAAATATTTTTCAAACTGCAAAGCCAAGATAAATTGGGATTTGCCTCTTAGGTTCTTTAAAACATCTCTTGCAAATTCATCCTCTTGGTTCTCTTCTAGAATTTTATAAATTTCTGCCAAGCTATCCTTACAGAAATATTTTTCTATCTTGTCATAATTTTTTTCAACAAAGGTATCGTGACTTTCCTTTTTATATTTTTCTGCTTCTTTTCTTAACTTCTCTATTAGTTCATTGTCCCTATAACTTTCTGATAATTCAAAAAACTTTTCTCTTAGCTTTTCATAATCCTTTGAATCTATAAAGACATGAGCAAGTCCATGCTTTATCAAGTCCGGGGATGCTAGACGTCCTCCACAGAGCCCTAAGTATTGTCCAAGAGCTTGAGGCAAGCTAGAGATAAATTTCCCCACACCTACATCGGGGACGAATCCCAAGCTTGTTTCTGGCATTGCCCATTGTACACTTTCGTCACAAATTATAAGGTCAGAATTTATACTAATTCCAATTCCACCACCCATTACAATGCCCTTCCAATAGGATACAATAGGTTTTTTATATGAGGCTACATACTTATCCAGATCAAACTCCTTGATAAAAAGTTCGTCTTTATTCTTACAGTCATCATTAGTGATAAAGTCCTTGTAGAGGTGGACTAAGTCGCCACCAGAACAAAATCCCCTGTCAGATAAACTTTCGAAAAGGATAGCCCTTATTCCATCGTCCTTTTCCCATTTTTCTAAAATATTTCTTATATCCTTTACCATCTTTAAGTTTATAGCATTTATTTTATTGGGCCTATTAAAATAAATAATCCCAACATTTTTTATCACTTTGCTAATTATAAAATCATCTCTTTTCATCATATCACCATCTTCTTAATTATTTTTAATGTCTACCCCAATTTATAGATAAGAAATTGAAAAATATAAATCTCATTAATTCATAAGACTCCAAGTCAATCAAATGAGTTTAGTCAATAAAAAATCCCGACTCTCGTCAGGATCCTTATTTTTTATTTTGTGCCAAGTTTATTATCTGGTCGGCTATACATTGGAAGTCAAAGGAAGATGAGTTTATTAAGAGGTCGTAGTTGGCAGACTCGCCCCAAACTCTTCCAGTATTTCTAGAATAGTGGTTGGCACGTCTGTTGTTTTCACGAGTCATCTTTATATCAAGTTTATCTTTTTTAACCTTGTAAGTATTTAAAATTCTCTCTTCTTTGAAGTCCTTTGATGCGTAGATAAAGACTGAGAGCTTTGGAAAGTCTTCCAAGACAAAGTCACCGCACTTGCCAAAGATCACAACTCTACTCTTTTTTGCAAGCTCCCTAATTGTCCTTGAGTCCAAGAGAAAGGCTGCATCATCAACTGCTATATCCTCTTGGGAGTAGGAGTAGTTTTGTCTATATAGGTCGTAGATGGTTCCCTGCAAGAAGGAGTCATCTTTTTTTATTTCTTCAGGCTTAACCTTTTTTTCAAGGCTCATAAGCTCTATTAATTTTTCGTCATAAAATTCGTAATTTAATTTATCGGCAACTGTCTTGGCAATTTCATTTGCCCCAGATCCATATTCTCCATCAATTGTTATTAATTTTTCTCCATCTTTTTGGAAAATTTTTTTAAATAGTGACATATCCTCACCTCTCTTTAATTATACCCTAGCAATGTGAAAATTTTTTTATTCTATTTAAAATTCTTGTGAAATTTTATCCCCTATCTAATTTCCTTTCTATCCTCTTCTCGATATAAGTTTCTATTGGGACTTGAGCAAATATAGTTGCCACAAAAATTACTATAGCTCCAAAAATTTCCCTTTCACTCATCTCTTGGGATAGGATGAGCCAACCAAAGAGGGCACCAAAAACTGATTCAAGTGAACAGATCATAGATGCCACAACTGGCTCTAGGTCCTTTAGTGCCATTAGTTGAATTGTAAATCCAACTCCTGATGATAAGATTCCTACATAGAGAATTGTGACTTGAGATTTTAAAATTGCTTCCATACTTATATCTTCAAGTACAAGGGCTCCCACTAAAGATATGACCCCACAAACTGCAAACTGAACTAGGGAAACCAAAACTGCATTGGTATTAGTTGAGTACTTTGTCAGTAATAAGATGTGGATAGCAAAGACAAGGGCAGATAGGATTACAATTAAGTCTCCCCTATTAATGTTTAGTCCACCCTTGATGGACAAGAGGTAGGTACCCACCATGGCTAGGAAGATGCAAATTATAATTTTTAAACTTGGTCTCCTGCCAAAAAGTAGTCCCAAGACCGGAATAAAAACTATGTAGAGGGCTGTCAAAAAACTTGCCTTGGCAGCTGTTGTATAAATTAGAGAAACCTGTTGAAGGTTGATGGCTAGGGTAAAGACCAAGCCGCAAATACTTCCACCCACGAGAGTCCTCTTCATATCAAATTTATCTTCCCTATATGATGCCGACTTCATCATAAAAAATTTATAGGTTAGATATAAAAATACAACTGCTACAAAACATCTTGAGGCAGTAAAAGAAAGGGGCCCTAAATGCTCCATGCCAGCTGCTTGTGCTACAAAGGCAAGTCCCCAGATAATTGCTGTTGCAAATAACATTATTGATGCTTTTAACTCTCTTTTCATTTTTACACCACCCAAAAAACACCAATTCAGAAGTTTAAGCCCAAATTGATGTTAAAATTCTATAATTAATCTTATCATAATTTATCTAAGAAAAATAGTAATGCAATACTTCTTACTGTAAATATTTTAAATTAGACCTTTTTAAAATCTCATGTATAATTAAGTTAAGAGGTGAATTATGATTAAGTTTAATTTGTATAAAGAAGGAGGACTAAAGGTCCACTTCGTTAAAAAAGATCAAGAGCTTCCACTTGAAATTAAGGACTACCTTGGAAAGAAAAAGTTCGCTTATAAGTTTAAAGAAGCTTTATACCTTCCTAGCTTTGAAGAAGAATCTGAAATTTTTATGGGACTTGGCGATGGAGACCTTGACCTTGAAGATGTAAGAAATCTTTTCTTCGAACTTGGAAATATTTTAAGAAACAATGAAGAGCATGAAGTTGAAATAAAAATGCCAGACCTTGGAATGTGCAACAAGAAAACTATTATGGCAGCCTACGAAGGACTTCGCCAAGGTGAATATGAATTCACAAAGAAAACTGACGTAAAAGAAAAGAAGGCAGACTTTGAAATAACTGTCAACTATTCTGCCTTTAAGGGTCCCGAAGTAAAATTAAGACAAGGCATTAATAAGATGGAAAATATTATGGACGGAGTCTTCCTTGCAAGGGACCTTGTTAACGAAAGGGCCAATGTAATGTATCCAGAAACTCTTGCTAAGATTGCAAAGGAAAAATTAGAAGATCTTGGCGTTAAGGTAACAGTTTATGAAGAAGACGAAATCGAAAAAATTGGAATGAAGGCTTTTTTAAGAGTTGCAGCAGGCGCCACAAACCGTCCAAGACTTATTGTAATGGAATACAAGAATGCCGACACAGAAAAAGTTGCCCTTGTTGGTAAGGGACTAACTTACGACTCTGGTGGTTATAACATCAAGTCTCCATCTGGCATGAACTATATGCACTGCGACATGGGTGGTGCAGGTACAGTTATTGGAAGTATCTATGCCCTTGCAAAGAACAAGGCAAAGACAAATATAGTTGGTGTAGTGGCAGCTTGCGAAAATATGATTTCAGGTCAGGCTTACAAGTCTGGCGACATAATCGACTCTATGAAGGGACTTACAATTGAAGTTGCAAACACAGATGCCGAAGGAAGAATCACCCTTGCCGATGCAGTTCACTATGCGACAAATGATCTTGGAGCTGAAAAAATTATTGACCTTGCAACACTTACTGGTGCAGTTACAATTGCTCTTGGAGAAGTTTACACTGGCGCAGTTACAAATAACGAAGCCTTCTACAATGAAGTCCTTGAAGCTGGCAAGCTAGCTGGAGAAAAAATATGGGCCTTCCCTTATGACGAAGACTACAAGAAGCTTAATAAGTCAGAAGTTGCCGACATCAAGAACACATCTGGTAGACAAGCAGGATCTGTTACAGCAGGACTCTTCGTTGGCGAGTTTGTAAAAGAAGGAACACCTTGGGCCCACCTAGACATAGCAGCAACAGCTTATAGGGATAAAAAGTCAGGCTACCTTCCTAAGAATGCAACTGGCATCCACGTAAAGACTTTAAACAACCTATTAGACCCAACAGATTGCTAAAAATTTTAAACTACAAACCACTGGCTCAGGCTAGTGGTTTTTCTGTATTCAAAAAACTCACCTTATTTCTAAGATGAGTTCTCATATATCTTCTAAATTTATTTCACCATGTAAGCTATAAATTTCCGGACCATTATCTTCTGATGTTCCCTCTTCTCTTATAGAATAAGTAAGATAAAACCTAAAGTGTTCAATCCCTTGATAATCTTTAGCAAGTTCAAAATCCTCAGAAAGAATTTTATAATCATAAGATGCTTTCATTTTTTTATCTTCTAACAATCTGAAATTAATTTCATAATCTTTAGGGTCTTGGAATTTTATTTTATCATCTTTTTCTAGTAATAATGTAAAAGAAAACTGGCTATTAAACTTTCTTCCATGAAAGTCGTTATCTTTACTAATGATTACATCTCTATAAAGGTCATTAGAATTTTTATTGATAATATTTGCTTTTACTTCTTCACTCATAACATTGGAATTATTCTTATCATCTATTTTTTCATTATTAGTTTTTTTCTGAAAATATATTAATGCTGATAAAGATAAAATAATTATTAAAGCTACTCCTAATTTTTTTCGCATCAATAATACCTCCCATAAAATTATCCTAACAATTCATCCTATTATTTAACTAAATTATATAAAACTTTTTTGTCTTGTCAAATTTATTATTAAAAAAAACTCTGCCAAATAAATTCTGACAGAGTCGTAAATTTAATATAGTTTGCAATAAAAAATCTGCTAGAGATTTCTCTCTAACAGATTTATTTTTTATAGGAATAGTCCACCGTGTGCAACAAATAGTGGTGCGAATACAAGGGATACAACAGTTATAAGTTTAATTAGAATGTTAAGAGAAGGTCCTGATGTATCTTTGAATGGGTCACCAACTGTGTCTCCAGTTACAGCTGCCTTGTGAGCTTCTGAACCTTTACCACCGTGTGCTCCACCTTCAATGTATTTCTTAGCGTTGTCCCAAGCTCCACCAGCGTTTGACATAAAGATTGCCATTAGTACGCCTGTTACAAGAGCTCCGGCTTGAAGTCCGCCTAGGGCTTCTGTACCAAGTAGTAGACCTACAAGGATTGGAACAATTACAGCGATTAGTCCTGGTACGATCATTTGCTTAAGAGCAGCACCTGTTGAGATGTCAACACAAGTTGCATATTCAGGTCTTGCTTTACCTTCCATGATTCCAGGGATTTCTCTAAATTGTCTTCTTACTTCGTCAATCATTTCTGATGCTGCGTTACCTACTGCTGACATAGTAAGTGCAGAGAAGGCAAATGGAAGCATACCACCAACGAATGTTGCAGCTATAACTTCTGGTTTTGAAATATCAATTCCACTAAGACCAGTAGCGTTAATGTAAGAAACGAAAAGTGCAAGGGCAGTAAGTGCTGCTGATCCAATTGCAAATCCCTTTCCTATAGCTGCTGTTGTATTACCAACAGAGTCAAGTGAGTCTGTAATATCACGAACTTCTTCTGGTAGTTCACACATTTCTGCAATACCACCAGCGTTGTCTGCGATTGGTCCATAAGCGTCTACGGCAATTGTCATACCAGTTGTTGAAAGCATACCAACAGCTGCAAGAGAAATTCCGTAAAGTCCTACGATTGAATTAGTGCTTCCACCAGCTCCAAGGTAAGATGCAATAATACCAACAGCGATAATGATGATTGGTCCAACTGTTGACATCATACCAACAGAAAGTCCAGCGATAATATTTGTTGAAGAACCAGTTTCTGATTCTGCTCCAATTCTCTTAACTGGTGCATAATCATCTGCTGTGTAATATTCTGTGAATTTAGAAATTATTAGACCAACTGCAATACCAATGATTACTGGTGCAAATGGTGAAAAACTTCCAAAGATGTAGTTTGATAAAAGTGCTGAAGCTATCATTGTAACAGCAGCTGCTACATATTCACCTGCGTTAAGAGCCTTTTGTGGGTTCTTGTCTCCCTTTACAAAGAAAGCAGCTACAATTGATGCAAGAATACCAACTGTTGCAACAAGCATACCAAATACAACGCCTTTTTCTTCGTAAGCTACAACTCCAAGAGTAATAACTGAAAGAAGGGCTCCAACGTATGATTCAAATAAGTCAGCTCCCATACCAGCAACGTCCCCAACATTATCTCCTACGTTATCAGCAATAACTGCAGGGTTTCTTGGGTCGTCTTCTGGGATACCAGCTTCAACTTTACCTACAAGGTCAGCTCCAACGTCTGCAGCCTTAGTGTAGATACCACCACCAACTCTTGCGAAAAGTGCAATAGATGATGCTCCAAGTGAAAATCCTGTAATGATTTCAGTTTGTCCACCTGTTAAGAAGTATGCGCCGGTAATACCAATAATTCCTAGACCAACAACGCACATTCCCATTACAACTCCACCTGAAAAGGCAACGTCAAGGGCTTTACCTAGGCCACCCTTCCATGCTGCGTTTGTTGTTCTAACGTTTGCTTTTGTAGCAACCTTCATACCAACATAACCAGCAGCTACTGAAAAGATAGCTCCTACTACGAAACAAATAGCAGTTGGAATTGATTTAAGTCCTACTGCCAAGATAATTGCAAGTACAACGACAAATACAACAAGAGCTTTATATTCTCTTGTTAAAAATGCCATAGCTCCTTCTGAAATGTAAGATGAAATTTCCTTCATTCTTTCATTTCCGGCATCTTGTCTTGACACAAAGCCAGCCTTGTAACCAGCAAATAGTAGTGCCAAAACGCCGACAATAGGAGCTAGATATAACATATTCATTATAATCCTCCTTAAATTTTAATTACAAACTACTTATAAAACACTAACTTTTATAAATAGAATTGCTAAAATAATCACTAAATGGAAGAAAAATTTATCAATTTTATTTTCTCCCCCTTAACTCTAATTAAATTGCAGCTAGTACAATAAGTGCAAGTGCAAAAACGATGCTTGAACCAATAACAACTCTATTTTGAATATCTTTTTTACTAGAACCCTTGTGAGATCCCCACATAGCAGTTTCTTCACCTTGAAGAGTTCCTAGACCAGCTTGTTCTGATTCCATTTGTGCAACTACAGTTATTACAATTATGCTCGCAATAATAATTATAATAGATAATAAAGTTTGCAAACTTATACCTCCCTTAAATTTCTATAACATATAAATTCTAACACAGCAAGGCTTGCTAATCAACGAATTTATAGGATATTTTGGCTTTTTTTAACAAGATAACTCATTTTTTAAGGATTTTTCGATTAAGTCCTCCTTATCAAGCATTGCAAGAAGAGTTTTTCTATTAAGCCATCAAGTTCCCAGCCAAGATTTTCTGCTCCTCTCTTTATCACAATAATTTTTGAATTTCACTTTTATCTACTTATGTTATAATGAAAGTAAGAATGCAATGAACAATGGAGGTTTTTATGAAAAAAAATGTTGGCATAATGGGCTTTGGTAGAATTGGTAGAGACGCACTAAGAATCTGGGCCCTAAGAGACGATGTTAATTTTGAAGTTACTCACGTAGCTGTAAGAAATTTAGAAAAAACTTTAAAAGAAAGAACTCACCTATTTAAATACGATACAATCTATAGAAAGTTCCCTGGTGAAATTGAATTCACCGATGACGGAATGATAATTAATGGAAAGAAAGTTACTTTCGTTGAATCAAAAACTCCAGACAAGATGAACTGGAAGGATCTTGGTGTTGATGTTGTCATCGATTCATCTGGTGCCTTCAAGGACGAAGAACAAGCAAGAGGTCACCTTGAAAGTGGCGCGAAGAAAGTTGTCTTAACTTCTCCAGGCAAGGGCAAGATGCTTACAGTTGTAATGGGAGTTAATGACGACAAGTACGACCCAGAAAAGGACGACATTATCTCTAACGCATCTTGTACAACAAACTGTCTTGCTCCAGTGACTAAGGTTATCTTAGAAAACTTTGGAATCAAGAGGGGACTTATGTCCACTGTTCACGCTTACACTAACGACCAAAACATCCACGACGGAGTTCACAAGAAAGATATGAGACGTGCAAGAATGGGTGCAGAAAATATAATCCCAACATCAACTGGTGCAGCTAAGGCCGTTGGAAAAGTTATTCCAGAAGTTGATGGAATCTTAACAGGCTTTGCCCTAAGAGTTCCTGTACCAACTGGCTCCCTAGTAGACGTTACTTTTGAACTTGAAAAAGAAGCAACAGTTGAAGAAATCAACGCAGCTATCAAGAAGGCATCTGAAAATGAATTAAAGGGAATCCTTGCTTACTCTGAAGACGAAATTGTATCTTCTGATATTATTGGCGACACTCACTCATCTATTTTCGATTCACTCCTAACAACTGTTAACGGCAAAATGGTTAAACTTATTTCTTGGTACGACAACGAATGGGGTTACACAGAAAGAGTTATTGACCTAACAGAAAAAATTGTAGACTCCCTATAAAAAATTAATTACAAGGCTTGCGCAGGCAGGCCTTTTTTATTTGCTTAAAATTATTTTAATGCAAAGAAATTATTCTCTATACATCAATATAGACTTCTAAGATAGCAAACATAAAGATATGGAACTTAGAAAAAATAAAAAAAAAGACCAAGTGCAAGACTTGATCATTTTCTATTATTTGAAATTACTTAGTTATTTTTTAAATTTTGTTTTCCATTTACATTATTTGTAGAAGATATACTCATTTCATTGCTAAGGGCTTCTCTTTTAGGTCCAATTTCAAATAATGTAAACTTATCATTTCTTGGGAAAGCTTGAATGTGAGAAGTGTACACAACATTATCTTCTAAATACTCGTAGGCTTCTTCAAGAGAAATCTTACCATCGCCATCATTATCTCCTGATATTTTCCCATTTATTCCAGCAACTTGAGATAAAACTTTTGTGAATTTACCAACGGCCTCTTTTTTATCTTCAAAAGAATATTCATCTTCTGAACTTGCTGTTAAAACTTTATATTCATTCGTTGTTAAATATCCTATTGAACGGTCCTGTCCCAATGATGTAGAAAATACTCTTTGAATACTTTCATTAAACTCTCTAGAACTTCTTGATGAGCTTGGTGTAGGAGATGTTACAGCATCAACTTTTTTACCTATAAATCCCCCTGCATTACATGAATCGAAAATCAATACTTTTGTTCCGGGTACTTGATCCAAGGCTTTTCTTAATTCGTCGACACTTATCCATGCCTTTATTTGAGATTCCTTATCTTTCGCAGAATCTACAGTACAAATATAACTAACACCATTTATATTGTTTCCATGCCCTGAGTAATACAAATAACTTACATCGTTATCATTTGCTCCTCTAAAGGATTCTTTTATTTTTTCTAAAAATTCTTCCTTTTTAAGATTTTCAGCAACAACAATATTCTCAAACCTGTTAGAATCTATCTCTTGATTTTCAAAAACTTTTTTCATCAAATCTTTGTCATTTTTTGGACCTACTAAATTTAGCTTGCTATTTCCATAATCGCTATTTGCAACGATTAAAGCTCTATAAGTCCTTTTAGCATACTTGATTCTTATCTCTCTTTCTTCTCTTGTTTCTCCTTTTTCAAGTATAAATTTATATCCTTCTTTGATATTGTTTGTTTCTAATCCTTTATCATCTAAAACTTTAATGCTTGTACCCTCAGTAAGCTCAATAGAATTTTTTAAATTATCCAATGTAGTGTTCTCAACAAGTTCTATGAATGTTGTACCTAATTTAGAAATAACACTATTATTCTTTATACTCATCAAAGGCTTTGATGGTACATCCTCAGTTATTATTTTGTATACTCCAACTTTTTCCCCATTCTCAGCAGTTACTACCAAGTAATCTTCATTTGAAATGTCTTCATAATTCTTCTTATATTTATAAACATTACCAGCATCTAATCTTCCATTATTTATATAAGATTTTTCATAAACTCTTACTACTTGTCTTGGATTTTCTTTTAAAATATTTTTAATGAAATCAGCTACTTTTGTTCTATTACTGATTAATTCACTTCCTGATTTTATTGTACTATCAGAAACTAAATATTTTTCAGAAGTAATCTTTGTGTCTTCACTTAGTGGATTTAAGGCTTTTTTTATATGAATAATGAATTTATCACTTCTAAAGTTTATTCCTGATTTTTGGTCTATATACTTAACAATAATTTGTTTTGTTCCAAACTCAGTATCTTTATCATTTATTTCTAGCTTATCTAAATATTCTTTTTTTATTGAAATTGTGTTCTTAGATTTATTTATATCTAAATATTTTCTATTAAACCTAAATGTACCATCATTAAGTCTTTCAAGAGTATCATCTTTCCAATCTACTGGGAATGGTTCAATATCAACACATCTTTCTAAATCAATTTCATTCTTTTTCAGTTCAACTCCCTTAGAATTTTTAATTCCAGTTATTTCAAACACGATACCAGCTTGAGGTGCTTTCTTTTGCGTATAGGTAAGAGTACTTAAAGGTGTAACTGTCACAGTTGAATTATTTAAAAATTCTACTTTTAATGTTTCTTTTGCATTTAAAATCTTATTATCAGTATCTGTAAAGTGGATTTCTAAGTTATGTGATGATCCATATACCGGAGCTGATATTTTATCTAAAAATGATTTTTTTATCGTGATTATATTCCCATCTACAGAAAAATCATTTTCTCTTAAATTATTGTAAGATAACTTAATTTTTAATCCTTTCGCTAAATTTATTCTCGATACATCAACGCTTTCTCCTTTAGAATTTTTTACCGAATTTATTCTTACTTTTAATCCTTCTTCAGGTGCAAATCTCTCATAGATAGTAGCTTTATTATTTACAAAATCCCCTTGCATTGATGATTTATTTTTAACTGAAATATAAAAAGTCTTTTGTAATTTTGAAATATTGTTTTGCACATCAGTATATTCCAACTTAACTATACAATTTTCCAAAATATTATTTAATAAATTTTCCCCTAAAATAACTTTATCTTCTTCATCATTAACTTTAAAATCATTTGTTTCTTTATCATTAACAAATACTTTAATATTATCTTTAATTCTTGATTTATCTTTTGTTACATCTTCTCCAGATTTATTCTTAATACTAGAAATCTCTATTGGAAGTTCTGTGGCATCTTTAAAAGTTATTTCTGTAAATTCTGGCTTTATCGAAAAACTAGAATAGTCATTATCTCTAATTTTTAGAATATTAACTTTTTCTTTATCAATATTTGCATTGTTTTGTAAATTAGCATTAGGTAGATCTATTGTTAAGTTATCTGAAATAATCAAGGATGGATTTATTTTCACCTTTCCACTGCCATTGCCAACAATCTTTAAGGATTTAATTATTTTACTTTTAATATTTTCACTCGGTATCGTTAAATCATTATCATCATCTTTTACAATTACTAAATCCTCTTTTTGAAGACGAGAATATTCCTTATTAAGTTCTTTAATAGGATTCTTAAACCAACTTTCATATTTAAAGTATATGGGTGTGCAATTTAATACTCCTTGATTTTTATCATTTAATTCCTTTTCTTGTATTGTATTAACCATAAATAAATCTTTTAATAACTTGTTCTTATCGTTATAGTATTGATTATTTATTTTTACACCATATACCGATTTTTCAATGTAGCCAATTCCAAACCCTACTTCAAATTTATTAGAAGGCTTTTCTAGAGGGTCACTAAATTTTTCTTTGCTCATTATTTCTTTAGAACCATATTTAGAAATAATATTGTCCTTTATATTTATTTCTTTTCCTTTGCCAAATAGTGTTATATCAATTCCATTTTGACCAATATTATCCAAAATATTATCTTCTACAGTTAAACTTGCATTTTCTTTTACAGTAACCCCTATACCATGATAAGCATAATCTGAAATTTTATTTCCTATTATTTCTGTTAATGTATCATTACCAGTGGCTTTGTTAATTGATATTGCAGATGAATTGTATTGCTTACTATTAATATCCGCTCCAGTACCTTTTATAATATTATTATTTATCTTTAAAGAGCCTTGATTTAAGGTACTCATAATTTTTATAGCATTTTTAGCGTTTGCTGTATTTTTACCAAAATCAAATGTATTGTTTATAATTTCAAGGTCTGATATCGTATTTTTACCATTCTTACTTGATTGACTTATAGCTGAATCATATATCATACTTTCTTTAGGCGCTTTCTCAAGATTAAAATTTAATCCATTTATTATTTTTGTAGAATTATACAAATCCAATCCGCCATTAACATTATTACCTTTGAAACCTAGAACAATCTTACTTGTTTCAAATGGTTTATCAAGTTTAACATTACCAACAAAAAGTGTTATATCTATATTATTGTTTTTTTCATCATAAGGAACAAACTCATTCTCCTTGCCCATATAAATACCACTTATCGTTTCTGGTAACTGATTAGTGTCTTTTTTGCATTTTATTTTAATATTGTCAGCATATAATAAAACTTTTGAATTATCTTTGAAAATTTTTCCAATAAAATATTTATCGGAAGATAAGTACTTTTCTTTTAAAATATTTTTTATAGCATCTTTATTATCTGAATCTTTTACATCAAAAATAAAAAAGTTTTTATCAACTTGAACCATGGATAAAGGATTAGATGAATCTTCTGATTTCTTTGGACTACTTGGTGTTACAGAATGTTCAGATTCCTTAGTATCTTCATTATTATTTTCTTTCGATTCATTTTCTATGTTTATAGTACCCTTATTGTTAGAACTAGATTTGTTATTAGAATGGCTTGATTTGTACCCATCAACATTATTCTCTTTTTTATCCTTTTCTAATTTCTTATTAATATCTTCATTTGTCTTAGAATTTTTTACTCTAAAATCTCTTATATCTGCTTCCGCATTATCTATTAAACTACAAACTTCCGCTCTTGTTATGCTTTTATTAGCTTGAAAAGTTCCATCTGGATAACCTTTCATGTACCCTTTTTCTACTACATAATTTATTGAATCTTTAGCCCATGCTGGAAGATTATCCTTAAAATCTACCCTACTTTCTACTTTTTCGCTATTTGTTTTCATAAATATTCTTGTTAAAAAAGTAGCTGCTTCAGCCCTAGACATCTCCGCATTAGGTCTGAAAGTTCCATCTGGATATCCATTTGTATAACCTTCTCCTACAGCAACTGAAATTGCATCATAACACCAAGAATCCGATAATACATCTTTAAATTTTACACTAGACTTTTTTGAAAACCCAAATGATTTGTTAACTAAGCTAATAAACTCACCTCTAGTTATATCTTTGTAGGGTTTAAAAGTCCCATCAGAATATCCCTTAACTATTCCCTTGTCTGCCAACTTTTTGATACTATTTTTCCCCCAATAATTTTCTGATACATCATTAAATTTTAAAGATTTTTCAGAAGAATTTGCAAAACACGTAATAGGTAAAATAGATATTGACATCGTTAAAACTAATAAATATAATACCAATTTTGAAAAAATACTATTTTTTTCCATTTATATGTCCTCCTAAAATTAGATTTATGAATTACTCTAATAATCCACATAACATTTGATATCATCCATTAATATTTATTTTATAAACTCACTAAACGATAATAAATGCCAACTAATTATAGCAAAAAACATAACTTGCTTATGTACAATTTTTCAGTAATTAAATTAAAAGCTGAGTTTTAAACTCAACCTACTTTGGTGATTAATTTCAATCTTATAGGTGTATTGTTTTCTCAGCTTTTTTCTTTAATCCTTTATAATTGTCCCGTGATTTTCTGGGTTATTGGTGTTTAGTATTTTTATGGTTATGTTCTTCTTGGCTACGGGGCTTATGGCATCTTCTTGATAGACTTGGGCGCCTTCGCCAATTATTTCCTTGAGCTCGGTGTAGGATAGCTTGTCAATTGTCTTGGCATTTGGATCCTTGTTGGGGTCAGATGTCATTATCCCATTTACATCAGTCCAGTTTTCATAGACCTTGGAGTCAAGGGCATAGGCAATAAGGCTACCTGTGTAGTCGCTGCCTCCTCTGGTGAAGGTCACAATGTTTCCCTTTTGGTCGCTACCATAGAAGCCTGGCACAACTGCCTTTTTATTTTCTCCAATGTGCCTTTGTATTTCCTTCTTAGACTTTTCTATGTCAACTTGTCCCCTTTCATCAAAGATGATTAGGTCCTTGGCATCAATAAAATCGTAGTTCAAATACTTTGCAAGTAGCTTGGCGTTTAAGTATTCTCCCCTGGACACAATGAAGTCCTTGTCCCTAGATTTTTTTATCTCATCAAAGACAAATTTCAATTCATCATCCCAAAATTCTTCAAGACCTAAGTCTTCCGCTATGGACAAGAACCTGTTTTTAATTTTTTCTACTTGCTTGTCACGAGTTAAGTTCTGTACTTCTAACTCTTCTTCGAGGGACTTGATGACTTCTCTAACTTCTTCAATCCTCAAGTTCTTGTCTGAAAGAGAAATCAATTCATCAGTGATTTTTGTATCCTTTTTAAATCTTCTTCCCGGTGCAGAAACCACAATTACATCCCTATCTTCCTTGGAGAAGATAATTTTCTTCACCTTGGCAAATTGTCCTGCATCCTTTAGGGAGCTGCCACCAAATTTTGAAACTGACTTGCCCTCGATGCTGTCAATAGCAAAGGGTGTTTCTTGGTAGACACAATAGTTGAGCCAGTTGGAGAAAAAGAGGTTGCCCGCAGACCTCCACCTAATTTTTATGTCCTTCTTTGGGTCGTTGTCTTCATAATAATTTATTGGTGGGCTGATCTTTTTGCCTTGTGAAAGGTCCCTGATGTACTCATTGTGGAGGGTGTCCTTGTCGTATTCCCAATGACCAAAGTTAAAGACGAACCTGTTGTCCTTTGTTGTCACAAGGGAAACTCCAGTGTCAGGTCTTGCCGCAAGGACTTCCAAGTCAGAAAAGTCTTCAAAATCTTCTATGTCAACATAGGTGTGTCTTGATGTTGGAACCAAGAAGCTGTCATCAAAGCCCTTTACAATTTTATTTTCTTTTAACTTGTCAAATTCAAAGACTCCAAAGATTTTTTCATCGCTAAGCTTGTGTTCAATCTTGTAGTAGTGGTAGAGGGCAGCTTGGGCAGACCAGCAGATGAACATTGTGGAGTAGACATTTTTCTTGGCGAATTCAAAAATCGTCTTTAGCTCATCCCAGTATTTTATTTTTTCATAGGCTAAGGTCTCAATAGGTGCCCCCGTGATTATCATAGCGTCATACTTGTTGTTTTTTATATCATCATAGGTCTTGTAAAAGGACTTCAACCTCTTTGTGTCGGAGTTGTTTGGGTCGTAGGACTCCATCCTCACAAGATCAATGTTAATTTGTAGGGCTGTGTTGGAAAGCATCCTCAAGAGTTGTAGCTCAGTTTCTTCCTTCTTGGGCATCAAGTTTACAATGGCAATGCTAAGGGGTCTTATGTCCTGCTTAATGGCAGATGAATCCCTCATTGTAAAAATATTTTCTCTTTGTAAAACTTCTTCAACAATTAAATCTCTAGGTATTATTAACGGCATTTCTATTCTCCTCTTTTTTTATTTGTACTTGAGGAAGGATGACAATAAAAAAAGCTTCCATCCATAAAGGACGAAAGCTATTTCGTGTTACCACCTTAATTCTCTTACAACTCGCATTGAAAGACTCTTCAAGTACTATCATACTCTATCGCTATAACGGGCGCTCCCGTGCCTATCTAAATATCGATAGACCCTCAAGTAGGACCATGTTCTCCTAATCTTCCTCTACTTCTCTCACCAAACGAAGTTCTCTTTAATCAGTCAAAAAGGATACTCTTCCTCTTATTGAGTTATTTTTTATTATAATAGCATCAAAAATTTTTTATGTCAATTATTAAAAATTTATAAGCTTATAGATTTTTGTGACCTTGCAATTTTTTATAACTTCATAAATTTTTATAACTTCATAACTTTTTATAACTTCATAATTTCTTATGAACCTATGAAATTCTACGAAAAAAGAGAGGCTCTTGCCTCCCTTTTATGAGTATAGTTAGAATTTATTTTTAAGCTTCTTTCTTAATTACATCGATTATAGAACCATCTCTGTATTCTACAACTGCAACTACTTCGTCAGAGAATTTAACTTCTTCAGGCTTGCCTGTAAGTTTTTCTGCCATTTCTTGTAGTTCCTTGATGTCCTTAAGTTCGATTCCAGCTTTTTGGAATTTTTCGATTAAGTCTTGTCTCTTAGGATTTACAGCTATACCGTAGTCAGTACAGATTACGTCAACAGATTCTCCTGGTGTACAAACTGTTGTAACCTTGTCTTTGACAATTGGGTTTCTTGATCTTACAAGTGGTGCAAGTATAAGTGACATTTCTGCACCTGGTGCTGTATCTTGGTGACCACCAACTGCTTGGTTGATAACACCGTCTGATCTTGTCATTACGTTTACGTTGAAGTCTGTGTCAACTTCAAGTGCTCCAAGTAATACAAAGTCTAGTGTGTTAACCGCTGGTGTTGGGTTGTTAGGGTTTGCATAAGATGATGCAGTTTGTTCAAAGTGTTTTGGATTTTCACGAATTGATCTTACTGCGTCAAGGTCAAAGGATTGTGTATCGTAGATACCATCGATAAGACCTTCTTCAAGCATTGTTACCATATAACCTGTGATTCCACCAAGGGCCATTGATGCTTTAACGCCATCTTTTTTCATTTCTTCACGAAGAAGTTTTGCAACTGCAAGAGTTGAACCTGCTGCACCAGTTTGGAATCTAAAGCCGTCCTTATAAAGTCCAGATGCCTTGATTGCCTTAACTGCGTTGTTAGCAATTAATAGGTCACGTGGGTTGTCGTTAAATCTAATTGATCCAGAAACAATTCCCTTTGGATCACCAATTGCATCAACTTCTACAACATAGTCAACATACATCATGCCAATTGAAGCAGGAATATTTGGGAATGGTACAAGGTTGTCTGTAATTGCAACTACACAGTCAGCATACTCTGCATCAACAATTGCATAACCAAGTGATCCACAAGCTGCCTTCCCTTCTCTACCATTCATATTTCCATATTCGTCACAGGCTGGAGCTGCAAGGAAGGCTACGTCAATATGAAGTTCTCCATCTTCGATAGCTCTTGCACGTCCACCGTGTGAACGAATGATACAAGGTTTTTTAAGGATACCTTGTGAAATTTTTTCTCCAAGTTCTCCTCTTAGTCCAGATGATTGAATTCCAGTGATAACACCTTGTTCAATTAATGGAATTAGTTTGTCGTGGCATGGTGAAAGTGATGATGGAGCAAGTGTTAAGTCCTTGATGCCCATATCAGCAATAACTTGCATAACCATATTTACAACATAGTCACCATTTCTTAGGTGGTGGTGGAAGGAAATTGTCATTCCATCCTTAAGTCCACTTTTCTTAACTGCTTCTTCAATAGAACCTAGAAGTTTTTTCTCACTTCTATTGCCATATCTAATTTTTGGAGAAGCCTTTCTATCAGTTCTAAGATATTTGCCTTCGCCTTTGAAAGGAACAAGTTCACCAATGCCTTCAAGGTATTCAGGGATATCTCTTCCTACTGCGTTTTTATTATAGTTCATCAATATCCTCCTTCTTTAGCACTCCACTTGCAACTGCAAGGTCTAGAACTCTTTGTGCGCCAGCAATAACTGGATAGTCAACCATCTTGCCGTCAACAGTAATAACTCCAGAGCCCCTTCTTTCAGCTTCCTTAGAACCTGCAATAATACGAAGTGACTTCGTAATATCTTTTTCAGTTGGTGTGTAAACTTCATTTACAACAGCAATTTGCTTAGGGTGGATAACTGACTTTCCATCAAATCCAAGGTCCTTAATAAATTGAACTTCTTCCCTAAAGGCATCCATATCATCAAGGTTTGTGTTAACTGTATCGAAGCAAGCAATGCCTGCGTTTCTTGCAGCTAAAACAATTTGGCTTCTTGCTGCAAAAAGTTCCCAACCGTGTTTAGACCTTTGAGTCTTTAGGTTAGTAACATAGTCAGCTGCACCAAGAGCAATACCCATCATCCTTGGTGATGCCTTAGCAATATCAACTGCATTAATAACTCCAGTTGGAGATTCAATAGCTGCCATCATAAGAGTTCTTCCTTGGCAACCCATTTCTTCTTCAACTTCTGTTATGATTTCATCTACATCTTTAACATCTTGTGCAGTTTCTGACTTTGGTAGTCTAATTACATCTACCCCAGCCTTTACAACTGCCTTAATATCTTCACGTCCAAAAGGTGTATCAAGGGCGTTAATTCTTACAACAACTTCAGTTTTTCCGTAGTCTAAAGTTTTTAGTGCATTATAAACTAAAAATCTTGCTGCGTCTTTTTGATTTATGCTCGTAGCATCTTCAAGGTCGATCATAATTGAATCAGGGCCATAGATGTGAGCATCAGTGATGTTTGCAGGGTTGTTACCTGGAAGGAACATCATTGTTCTTCTTAATCTTTCTTTCAAAATATCAGCTCCAATTATATTCTGTGCTTTCAGCTGCTCTAAAGCATGCTGCTGCTACTCTTGCTTTGATTGTGTAGTCCAAGGCACCCTTGTCTACTGCAGTAACTTTTGCATTCTCTACATCTAATTCTTTTAAAGTTTCTCTTATAACTTTTTCAATTTGTTTACCAAATTGTTTTTTTACTGAACTTTCCAGTTCAATAGATATGCCTTCTCCATTGTCAATAGTGATTAAAATATCATTTGACTCAAGAGTTCCGGCCATTGCTTCTTTTTTTAATTTCAAAAAAATCCCTCCTACGTCTACATGAGCGTTCCAAAGAGTATTGAACCTATAACTAGTATAATTCCTCCACCAAGTCTCGATGAAAGTTGTGCATAAGAAATTAAATCCATTCTGTCAGCTGCTCCAAGAACTGCTAAGTCACCAGATCCACCTCTGTTTGCCATACATAGGCCTGCTGTAACAGCAGAGTCAACAAAGAAGAATCCAACAAGGTGTCCAACAAGTCCTGAACCAATAACAGCACCAACAACAATTAAAAATGCCATAACAACATTACCAAAAGTGATAGCATCCCTTAGTTCAATTAAGTCAGTTTCAACACCAACACCAACCATTACTAAGATTACAATATTTTTTGTAAAGAAAGATTGAACTTCCTTTGCAGCTTGTCTAAGTGGGCCAGGAACAATTCCAAGTCCGTTAGCAAGAGCAACGATAATAATCATAAAAGCAAAGGGGTGAATTGGCACTGAAGGAACTAGTGGATCCCAAAGCTTATCAGCTACAAGTCTACCAAGTTGATAGAAAGTAAGAGCCATTAAAATTGCTCCAGCATAATCCTTTAATTGTGTAGTAAACTTTTCTTCGTTTTGTTCAATTTCAGGAGCAGATCTCATAAGAGTTTTCTTGTCTCCTGTAAGGCTTGGCTTACTCTTACCAATTTTATTTAAAATACCACCAGCAATAATAGCAAAGATATTTGCAATTGTAAGAATTGAAATAGCAAAGCCGTAATAGTTTGCAGCAGCATCTCCTGTAACTCTTTCATAAATTTGACTTAGAGGAACAGCTCCTGCACCGTTACCTCCACCCATTACAGGAAGAACATATTTTAAAACAGTGTTTGCTGGAGAAACTCCAAAGAAAAGTCCACCAATAATACCAAGGATAGCAGCACCTAAAACTCCGCCAAGAATTGCTGGAATATATCCTGCAAAAGATTTCATCATAAGCTCTCTGTTAAGTCCAAGAAGTGAACCAGAGATAAGCATAATGATGAAGAAGTTTAGTAGTCCCATTGGCTTAGAGTTAACAGATGAAATAAGTTCTACATATTCTTTTGGGATAACATGTAGATAAACTAAAACTGCTGAACCCAAGAAGGCAAGAACAAGCCCACCACCAACATAAGTGTTCCAAATTGGAATCCTCTCACCAATTTCATATAAAATGATACCTATTGCGAACATAAGGGCAATGCCCCCCGCTAAATCTTTAGACAAAACTCCCATGTATGTTGAGATAAAAACAATTATCGATAAAACTAATAACATTGGAAGGTTAAGTCCGAAATATTTTTTCTTCAATTATAAAAACCTCCTTTTTTCTATGATACCCTAGGAAGGCTTTTTTATTCAAGATGTTAAAGCCGTGAATTATCCATCTTAGACAAATATAAAATTGTTACAGTAACAAATTTAATTTGTAGGACCACTTTACCTTTCCTAATTTATTTTGAAAACAAGCTGTTCTTAGATTTTTATAAAAATTTTTCAGGGGTTTATTCAATAGTCTCTCTTATAATTTCCCTTACTCTCACTTCGAGTTCTTCTATCTTGTGTCTTTCTTCCTTGATGCAGGTTCTTGCTGTGTCGTCACAAAGAATGCACTTTCTCTCCGGAAGTCCCAGTGATGATCGTGAAATTTGTGAGAAGTCCTTGTCGTATATGTCGAGGTCAAGGAGTCTTCCTCCTAAGGATTCTTCTTCCACTTCCATCATGAGTTTTTTTATGAGTCTTCCATCGCCATCAAGGACTGCAAGGTATTCCATACCTGTAATTAAATTTTGGTAATCTTCAAATAAAATTTTTATTTTATTCTCTTCCAAAAGATTTTTAATTTTCTCTACATATTTTTTATGGAAGCTTACGGCCTCTTCAAAGTTTTTGTCTTCGCCAGGAATGTTTAACATAAAGGAAAGGACTGGAGCCTCATATTTTTCTGTCAGAGCCTTGATCTTGTAATATCTTTTTTCTTTTGCCTCAAGCATCCTATTCATAGCAAGTATCTTAGAGTCTTTCATCTATTATCCTCTGCCCTTCTTCTGACTTTAAAGCCCTTACCGTTGCTTCTGGCAAAAACTTGTAGGCTTCTTCAAATTTTCTTTCCTTTAAAAGTGTCCTAACCTTTGAAGCAGAAATTATTTCATTGCCAAGACTTATCCTAGGAATTTCTACAACTTCAACTCCATATTCTGGCAAGATTCTCTTCATGGTTTCGTTGTAATTTTTTGTAACTACATCCTTGTCTTCGCTTCCCACAAATCTCTTCTTTATGTTTAAAGCCTTGGCAAAGTAGCTTCCAAAGATTTTTGTGTCAAGTTCTGAATAGGCCTTTAGGATTGTCTTTTCGTCCTTATAAAAATATGTTGGGAAGGTGTTTTTTGAAATAATGTAGTCATTGCCTGGGTGGACAATGACGTCATCATACTCTTCCAACTCTTCCTTCACAATCTTGTACCTAAAGTCGTAAGGAAAGGTAGACCCATCCTCCTCTACCATAAAGATGTGTAAGAGGCCAGTTTGTTTTCTAGCTTCGTTAATTAAATAGAGGTGACCCTTGGTCATGGGGTTGGCGTTTATGACAATTGCACCAGACTCCCTCTCATCTTCAATGTTTTTTAAAAGCTTGTGAAGTTCATCTATCTTATTGTCCAAGAGGGCAACGTCTTCTGTATCTTCAACTAGAGAAAAACCAAAGTCTGTAAAAATCTTAATATTCTTTGGCTTTGTAAAGATGAAGAGATGCTTGTTGCCAATCTCGTATTGGTGATCAAGCAGCCTTGTGATTATTGCATTGGTAATTCCCATACCTTGGTAAGCTGGATCAATGGCAAAACACTTTAGGACCCTGCCAGCACAAGACCCCGTCCCAATAACTTTGTCACCATCAAGTGCAACAAGAGTGTAGTCCACGTCCCTCTCATAATTTATGTCGAAGCCCTCCAAGAATTTCTCAACATTCTTTTTCTCAAACTTCATAACCTCTCTATAGTCAATCAATGTTTCCCTCCAAGAGATAAAAATACAAGCTAAGAATCAAAAAGTCAGCGCAGCCACCTGGACTTAGGTTTCTCCTCTTGTACTCCTCATTTATTTTTTGGATTTCTTTCATTCCAGCTTCATTTTCGTACAATTTATTTTCAAGGACACGACTCGAAGTTTCTTTTAAAAATTCAAGACCTTCAAGCCCTCCTCTTTTGATTATGTTTGAATCCTCGATAAGGGACATAAAATAAAATAGGGTTCCAGTGAGGGCGTAGTCAAAATTTGTCTTCTTCTCAGCTTCCTTTAAGAAGTCTAGTCCCATAAGAGCCTTCTTAAAACCTTCCTCCGCCTCTTCTCTTATCCCCTTTAGTCCATATTTTTTGTAATTTTTTTCGCCGTGAGTCTCTGCCCTTTTAACTTTTAACTCGTCACTTATACCACGATTTAAGTAAGCCACTCGATCAATGACCCTTTCAAAAGAAAAGTCTCCTCTTCTAATTTCTATTGCACTTGCATAAACCATAAGGCCAAGAGAAAAAATAATTCCCTTGTGGGTGTTGGCTCCACCAGTTGCTTCTTTCATCTTGACTTCATAAAGCTTTCCATATTCTCTAAGCTCCAAGAAGTCCTCTCCCTTAGATTTTTCTCCAAGCTCGTAGGCAATTTTAAAATAGTCGTAGAGGACAAGTGATGACTTTAAGAAGTCCATGTAGTCCATGTCATCATGAGCACCCACATCTATTAGGCTAACAAGTCCTGGCTTGGGACTTAAAGAGACTTCGTAGATGAGAGCGTAGCTAGCAAGTCTTGCGATTTTATCTGAATTTAACATAATCCCTCCGCCTTCATTATAATAAATAAAAAATTTTTCATCTACTTTTTATTTTTGTCTAAGAGACCAGCAATTTTTGTCATCAAAAAAGAGAGGTCCATGCCTCTCGATTTTTATTTTATTAATTTTTAAACTATTTAATTTCTTTAGATTTTAATTTCAAAATTTTTTACACTTAAGTCAAAAAAATTAAAATTGGGCATCGTTATATCTTGCCTTGTAGACATAGGAGTTTTGATTTAAGGCTGTTAAGATTTGACCTTGGTGGTCCTTGTCCTTGGTGTCGATAATGATGCTTACGATCATAGAGTCTATTGTTTCTCCAACTAGGTCTACGTTTTGATAAATTTGAACGATGTTGGCACCTTGTTCTTCAAGAAGTCCTGAGATCTTAGTTAATTGTCCTGGTTGATCATCTAAATTAATCCTAAGCTCCATTCGCCTGTTGGTCTTGTAGAGTCCTTTTTCGATTACCTTTGAAACTCGAGTGACGTCGATGTTGCCACCAGATAGTACGCAACAAACTTTTTTGCCCCTGTGGTCGAACTTCCTATACATTAAAGCTGCAACTGTAGATGCTGCTGCTCCTTCTGTGATGATTTTGTTGTCTTCAAGAAGGGTTAGGATTGCAGAAGAAATTTCTCCCTCAGTTACGAGAACTATTTCATCCACATATTCCTTTACTATCTCATAAGTAATTTTTCCTGGAGTCTTAACTGCAATTCCATCAGCAATTGTTGACCCACCCTTGACTGTAATAATTTTTCCTTCCTTAATTGATTCATACATTGATGGTGAGATTTGAGTTTGAACTCCAATTATTTTTATGTCAGGCTTAATGGACTTAGCTGCAAGGGCAACTCCAGATATTAGTCCTCCACCGCCAATTGGCACTACTATTATGTCGACGTCAGGAAGGGACTCTAATATTTCTAGACCTAGTGTTCCTTGGCCTGCGATAATTTTTTCATCGTCAAAGGGGGCAATAAAAGTGTAGCCTTCTTCTTCAGATAATTTTTTTGCAAAGGCTGCTGCATCGTCAAAGGAATCTTTTACAAGTTCAACTTCAGCTCCGTAATTTCTTGTTGCCTTGACCTTGGATAGGGGTGCGTGATATGGCATGCAGATAATAGACTTTATTCCTCTCTCACTTGCTGACTTGGCAACACCTTGGGCGTGATTCCCTGCTGAGCAAGCCACAACTCCCCTTGCAGCTTCTTCATCTGATAAGGTTGCAATTTTATTGTAGGCTCCCCTAAGCTTAAAGGACCCTGTGTCTTGTAGGATTTCAACCTTTAGGTAAATGCCTTCTCCAAGGTTTGGTGTATAAACTACAGGAGTCTCTTTTATGTGACCCCTTAGTCTCTCTCTAGCTTCGTAAACTTCTTTGACGTCCATTTTACTCACCCTCTTTTTTATGATGGACAATACTTATAAATTTGTCCCCTTCTAAAATTTTTCTAACTCTCTTTTCAAAATCTATGCGGCTCATCCAAACAACTCGGTCACAGCCCAGGCACTTTAATTTCATATCGGCGCCCTTTCTTGCTATTTCCCACTTGTTCTCACCACATGGGTGCCCCTTCTTTAGGGTTACTATATCGCCTAGTTCATAGTAAAGCATGATCATCTTCCCCTTCTATAAATTTATTCCTAATCATAGGTGACTTAATATTTTCTCTCTGCATTGTTTTTAAAATCTCTGACCTAAGAGCATACTCCAAGTCATATTGTCTGCCCTGTCTTGTGTAATAGACAAGAGCCATCTTGTAGGCATCCTTTCCATTTTCAGTAACTCCCCACAAGTTTGGTCCAATAACCATATCTTCGTGGTCCCTGTACTTTTCTATAGCTGCCTTGATTTTTTCCTCCACAAAGTCTGGATCACAAGAATTGTCTAGGTAAAATTCAATTTTTGTCCTGACATTTGCCCTCTCCTTGTTGGAAATAATCGAAATGTTGCTGTTGGGTATGATGTGAAGTACCTTGTCAAAGTCACGAATTTTTGTAACCCTAAGTCCCAAGTCCTCTACTACTCCTTCAATGTCGTCAATCTTAACAAGGTCGCCAACAGAATATTGGTCTTCAAAAATTATAAAGAAGCCATTGATAAAGTCCTTAACAAGACTTTGGGCGCCAACACCTATTGCCAGTGAAAACACACCAAGAGTTGCAATAATCGGTGTGATGGAAATGTTAAAGACGCTCATAACTATGGTAAGCCCAATAAAAATTAGGATTACTTTTATGATGCGTCTGATTAAGTTTGTAACTGTTACAATCCTATTGTAGGATCCCTTTTCTTTTATCTTGTTTGAATTAAGTTGCCTACCTATAAAAGAATCTATTAATTTTAAAATTACAAAAGTTCCAATAACTACAAGGGCAACTACAAGGAGCCTCTCCCAGGACTCTAGACCTCTAAAGGTCGATCTCAGAGCCTGGTCTGCTTCACTTGCAACAGCACCTGTGTTCTTTTCTATGTTCACTTTTACACCTCTTTGTAAGTTGTCTCTATCTTGTTATCATCTTCTCTTATTGTGTTTGTGTTCACAACAGAATAAAGACTTAGGTTGCCGTTTCTCAAAGCCCCAATCAAAAGCCCATTAATCTTAATCTTGTCTAGGGAGTAGCCAAGTCTTGTGTAAAATTCTCCCGAATTTCCAATTTCTCCACCAACATCACTCGGTCCATAGACATAAATTGAGCCAGAAATATTTTCCATCTTGTTTACATTAGCTGCAATTATTTTTTTCTTGCCAGCCTTCAAGATGTAATTGTATTCAGTGATAATACCTGAGTGAAGAAGGTAAGTCTTCTTGCCTTCTACCAAGATGTCAGAAATATTTGGCACCCTGTCCTCATATTTTGTGCCAGAATTCATAAACCTATAAATAGCCTTGTCTGTAAGTGCCAAGACTGACCTCTTATCCCTCTTTAGGTACATAACAACTTCGTGGTTTAGGACCTGACTCGTCTTTTCACCCTTGTTTAGATTATAAACAAGAGAAGAGTAACCAGTTGTTTCATTTTTTATCTCTGCAACAGAAAGATTTTTATCGTCAACTACATCATGGGCCAAGATTTGATTGCCAGTCCTATAGATTTCAGTTAGAGTTGAATCGTTGCCCATTAAGTATAAAATTTCATTTTTATCATCCACTACGTGGAAAATTATATTTGCATTCTCATAGCTTATGTTAAAGATGTCGCCCTTAACATCTATTGTGGAAAGAAGCTCGCCCATCTCTGAATACATTTGGACCTTGCCAAGGTCCTTCTCATACAAGAAGGCGTAGTTGTTGGCAAAGAAGGCCTCAATGTTTTCATCTTCCCTTTGAATCTTCTTTACAATGTTTCCTTCCCTGTCTGTTATATATAAAACTGGATCAGCCCATAAAAAGACAGACTTGGATGCAAGGCTAAAGTCCTTTATGGGTTCATTAACACTTACTCCCTTAAGTCTTACTATGGTCCTGTCCTTAGAAAAATTTTTATGGTTAATATATATAAATCCTAAAAATATAAATAACAAAAATAAAATTATTGCGTGATTTTTTTTAATTTTCAAAATACCACTCCCGACTTCATTATAACATTTATACTTTTAATTTTGCATTGAATTGAAATAAAAAAAGAGGGCTCTTCACCCTCATTAAAGTTTATTTTTTGTTTAAGATTATGGCACCTGTTAGGACGAAGATAAGTCCCAAGACAATATTTATTGTGAGGTCTTCGCCAAGCACTATGATGGATAAAATTGTCCCAAAGATTGGAACAAATAATTTATAAATTCCAAACTCGCTGGAACTGTGAGTCTGAAGGACAAAGGTCCAAATTGTAAAGGATGTTGCCGATATAAAGGCTCCGTAAGATAGCATTACAAATAGAAGGAAGTCAAAGTTCACATTGGACTTGTGAGTGATGGCTCCAATAATTATTAGGGGCGTTGCTCCAAGGGCAAATTGCGATGCAGTTAGAAGAAAGCCATTTAATTTTCTTCCATACTTTCTTATTAGGACGCTGGAAAGGGCGTTAAAAGTTGTAGCTATAAGGACAAAGCCTTCTCCACTTAACTTAAAGTGTAAGCCTCCCCCTCCCTTTAGGTTGATGATTAAAATACCAATAGATCCAACTAGAAGAGCAGAAAGCTTCCTCTTGGTAAACTTCTCTTCGCTAATTAAGAGGACAGAAATCACAACTGTAATAAAGGCATTTGATGCCTGGATAACTGCTGCAAGTGATCCAAGTGTGTTGGATAGTCCAATATAGTAAAACATATACTGAAGGCAAGTTTGAAAAAGTGCCAAGACCAAGATGAATTTTATGTTTATATTTTCCTTCTTCACTTCTTCCTTGTTAAAGAGTCCAAAGTAGATAAAGGTTAAGATGCCTGCCATAAAGAACCTAATCCCTGCTATTAAAATTTTTCCACCTGTATCATCTGGCATGATATTAGCGTGGATGTAAGTTGTCTTTATTAAGGGTATAGCAGAACCCCAAAGTAGCATGGCAAAAAGTGAAAACACTATTGCCCATTTCTTTTCTTTTATAAGTTTCATTTTTTCCTCCCATCTCATAAATTTTTGCATTTCATAAAAATAAAATTGCAAAGTCTTAATGAGATTTAAAAATAATTTTTAAGCTCTTAATAAGTTTTTAAAAATAAATTATTAAGGCAAATAAAATTTTAAATTAAAAAAGGAGGTCGCCCTCCCCTTTTATATTTTATTAAAATTCTTGAATCTTTCTTCTAATGTTTTCTTTAGTGAATCCAAATCTTTCAAAGACTTCTGATCCCTTTCCACTTGCTCCAAAGGTATCAATGGAAATTGCCATTCCCTTTATGCCAATGTACTTGTGCCAGCCAAAGGATGATAGGGCTTCAAGTGAAATCCTCTTAGTGATCTTTGATGGAAGAATTTCTTCCTTGTAGTCAGAGGATTGGGCATCAAACATTTCCATAGAAGGCATTGAAACAACACGAACTCCCTTGAGTCCTTCTGCTGCTTCAAGGGCAAGAGAAACTTCTGAACCTGTAGCGATTACAATTTTTTCAAGTTCTCCCTCTTCCTTCTTAATTATATAGGCACCCCTGTAAACATCCCTTGAAGAATTTTCAAGTTGTGGAAGATTTTGTCTTGATAGGGCAAGAACAAAAGGTGTGTTCTTTGAATTGAAGGCAAGGTTAAGTGAAGCTGCAGTTTCACGTCCATCAGCAGGTCTTATTACAACAATTCCTGGAATAGACCTTAGCATTGCAAGGTGTTCTATTGGTTGGTGAGTAGGTCCGTCTTCGCCAACTCCAATGGAGTCGTGAGTGAAGATGTAGACATTTGGAATGTTCATAAGGGCTGCTAACCTAATTGTTGGTTTTAGGTAGTCACTGAAAACCAAGAAGGTTGATGCATAAGTCCTTAGACCTCCATGAAGAAGGATTCCGTTAGTGATTGCCCCCATAGCATTTTCACGAACACCAAAAGTTATATTTCTTCCAAGTCTATTTTCAGCTGTGAAATATTCTTCTCCTTTTAGCATAGTCTTGTTTGATGGACCAAGATCAGCTGAACCACCAAAGATGTGGATGTTGTCCTTGGCAATCTTGTTCAAAACTTCGCCAGATATGGAACGAGTTGCCATGTCCTTATCAAAGGAATCATAATAGGAGTCTTCCAATAATTCCTTTTTTTCTAACTTAAAGGATCCAAGATAGTCCTCATATTCCTTAGGATACTTTTTCGCATACTCTTCTTCGATTTTTTTCTTTTCATTGACCTTTGCAGTGTTTTCTTCCACGATTTTTTGGAAGTGGGCTTTCACGTCTTCTGCAACATAAAAGTCTTCATCAGGAAGTCCAAAGAATTCACGAGTTGACTTTCTGTCTTCCTTGCCAAGAGGTTCGCCGTGAGCCTTTGCAGAGTCTTCTCTTGGTGAGCCGTAGCCAATTTTTGTTTTAACTTCAATAAGTGCAGGCTTGTCAGATTTTTTTGCCTCTTCAATTTTTGCATTTATTTCATCTAGGTCATTTCCATCATGAACTACAAAAGTGTCCCAACCAAGGGCCTTGTACCTGTCACAAACATTTTCTGAGAAGGCAAGGTCAGTTGATCCTTCAATGGAAATTTTATTTGAATCGTAAAGTACGATTAGTTTACTTAATTTAAGTGTGCCAGCTAGTGACGATGCTTCGTTAGAAATTCCTTCCATTAAACATCCATCCCCTACTAGGGCATAAGTATAGTGGTCAACAAGTTTCAAGTCATCCTTGTTGTAAAGGGCTGCAAGTTTTTCTTCTGCAATTGCCATACCAACTGCCATGGCAATCCCTTGGCCAAGAGGTCCAGTAGTTGCTTCAACACCCTTAGTGTGACCATACTCTGGATGACCTGGTGTTCTCGAGTCAAGTTGTCTAAAGTTCTTTAAGTCATCAAGGCTTAGACCATAGTCAAATAAGTAAAAAAGTGAATATAATAGAGCAGATCCATGTCCTGCAGAAAGGACAAACCTATCCCTATTCTTCCAATCCAAGTCCTTAGAATCTCTCACTAGGTGATTCTTAAAAAGAGCATAGGCCATTGGTGCAGCACCAAGGGGTAGACCTGGGTGACCTGAATTTGCTTTTTCAATTTGATCAACAGATAGCATTCTCAAAGTATTAACTGCTTTATTTTCGATATTCAAAATTACTCTCCTTACTCAACTGAATTTTTATCTCTCATAACTGCCAACAAAAATTTTGGCAAATCAATTTGTCTCTTTATCCTAGATGGATTTTTTATAAGCCTGTAAAGCCACTCGAGGCCAAGCTTTATAAAAATATCTGGGGCCCTGTTTGCCCTACCTGATAAAATATCTAGGACTCCGCCATTTCCAATTATGACCTTAGCATTTATGTCCTTCTTCCATGCGTCAATCCACTTTTCTTGACGTGGAAAACCAAAGCCAACAAAGACTATGTCAATGGCCTTGGAATTTATTTCTTTAATTATTTCTTCTTCAGCGCTAGATGTTTCGCCATCTAGCTTGGATTTGAAATATCCATTGTGAAAACCTGCAACCTTAAGATTTTTATACTTTTCATTGACAGCACTTGCTGCATCCTTAGCAACACCTTCCTTGCCACCTAAAAAATATAAGTTAAGTCCCATCTCATCAGCAAGCTCAAGTAGCTTAATGGAAGTGTCAAAACCTGTGACCCTTTCCTTCAAAGGCTTCTTCCTAAGCTTTGATGCGTAGATAAGACCAATCCCATCAGCAAGGACTAAGTCGCCTGAGTTGACAAGCTTCTTAAGTTCTTCGTCCCTCTTAGCTGCCATTACGATTTCAGTATTTGGTGTGTAAATTTTTTTAAGTGAATCTCCTCTTAGGAAGTCCCTTAAAATATTTTCGCACTCAGAATTATCAATGTTTAGAATTTCAACTCCAAAAATTTTTACTTTCTTCATAAATCTCTCCGATAATAAGTTTATCACATAGGCAAGAGCTTTTCTATTATTTATAATTTTTAAAACTTAAATTTTAATATTTATTGTCCCACTAGGTCGCAAGAATAAATTTTAAATTTCTACAAAAAAAGACTACCTCTTTCGAGATAGTCAATATGTATGTTGCCCAATTACTTTATCGCCAAGCTAACTTTTATTGCTGCGTCAATCTCTCCAATAACATCCTTGTCGAATTTACCGATCTTCTCTCTCAACCTTTTTTTGTCGATTGTCCTCAGTTGCTCCAGAAGAATCACAGAATTCTTGGGCAGCGGAACATCTTTAGCTTTCACATTAACATGGGTTGGTAACTTCGCCTTGTTAAGTTGAGATGTAATTGCAGCTACAATTAAAGTAGGCGAATACTTGTTTCCAATGTCATTTTGAACAACAACTACGGGCCTAACCCCTCCCTGTTCTGATCCAATAACTGGCGACAGGTCGGCATAAAATATGTCCCCTCTTTTTATCATCATAATTTTTCACCTTTTAAGGCAAGAGAGAATTAAAGATTAACCTATTAGCAACCTTTATAACATTCTATCACATTTCTTCTTATTATATACACTAATTGGAAAATTTTTTGACTTTTTTACTTGCAAATTGCTTTACTTTTCTTCAAAAAGTTTAAATACTTGATCAAGTCCTTCTATTAAGTCTCTTGCCCTTAGGCTGGTCTTTGAATTTTTTCTCGCATAGATGTCACCTGATAGTCCGTGAACATAAACTCCAAGTCTTGCAGCATCAAACAAGTTGTAAGTTTTCATAAGGGCAGAGATTATTCCCGTCAAGACGTCTCCTGATCCTCCTGTTGCCATACCAGAGTTGCCTGTCCTATTGATGTAAGTTCTCTCTCCATCTGTGACTATTGTTTCATGACCCTTTAAGACTAAGATGACCTTATATTTTTTTGCAAACTCTTCTGCCACTGCCTTGCGATTATTTTTTATTTCTTCTATAGATAATCCAGTAAGTCTTGCAAACTCACCCTCATGTGGTGTTAGGATACTTGTAAAATTTTTTCTCTCCTCTAATAAGTTCAAATTTTTTGACAAGAGGTTAAGACCATCGGCATCTATTAAAAGATTTTTTTCTGTTTTTATTGTTCTCTCAAAAACTTTTTTTCCATAAGCTCCTAGTCCCATACCTGGTCCCATGGCTACTGCATCAATCCCTTCAAGGAATTTTTCCATTTCATCTAAGTCATCAAAGGTCTTTGCTATGGGCTCAATGAATTTTATGGACATGATATCAAAGATTTCTCTTGGGACTATATTGTAAACTAAACCTGCACCAGACTTTAATGCTGCGTTTGATGCAAGGTAAGACGACCCAGTCATCCCCATGGACCCCCCAATGATTGCAATTTTTCCAAAGTCTCCCTTGTGACCAAAGTCATATCGATCCTTCCAAAGGGATTTTATTTCTTCATCTAAAATTATTTCTTCTTCATAATTTTTTCCCATTAAGTTTTCTCCCCTTACTCTTGCCACAGCTACTGCATAGTTCCTCTCGTGGCTAATAGATAAATCAAATTTCGCATCAAAGACTTCTGCGTAAGGAGAGTCTCCTCTGTATTTAATTTTTATGTCCTTAAAAGAAATTTTTCCAATGCCAGTGCCAAGGGCCTTTGCCACAGCTTCCTTGGCAGCAAAAATTCCCCCTGCCCTCTCATAGGCTTCCTTCCTTTTTTTTATTCTTTCAATCTCATCTTCATTAAAAACCTTGTGAAGAAAATTTTCATTCTCATCCATTAGTTTTTTTATCCTAGAAATTTCTACTATATCTATGCCTAACATCTCATCACCATTGACTTTTATTTTATTTTCGATTATTATATCATAAATAGTATGAATATAAGACGTTGAAGATATACAGTAGGCGAAAGCTGAATTACAATATTGGAGTCTGATAATCTTTGAGGCCTCGGCGAAGAAAGGTGGTACCACGAATGCGTCCTTTCGTTCACGGGGCTCTTTTTATTTTTTTGGAGGGTTTTATGGAAAATGTATACGATATTTTAAGCGAGAGAGGTTACTTAGACCAATGCACTTACGAAGATGAGCTAAGAGAAATGCTTGGCAAGGAATCAGTCCCCTTTTACATTGGCTTTGATGCAACTGCTGACTCCCTAACTCTTGGTCACTTTATCCAAATAAGAGTAATGCAACACATGCAAAGGGCTGGTCACGTTCCTATAGCTTTACTAGGTGGTGGAACTACAACTATTGGCGACCCATCAGGTAAGTCTGATATGAGAACTCTTATGGACAGAGAAACTATTAACTACAACGCAAGAAGATTTAAGGAACAAATTTCTAGCTTCTTAGATTTTTCTGATGGCAAGGGCTACATTGAAAACAACGCTGACTGGTTAACTAAGTTGAACTTCCTAGACTTTGTAAGAGAAATTGGTATCCACTTCTCTGTTAACAGGATGCTACAATTTGATTGCTACAAGAACAGGATGGAAGGAGGACTTACTTTCTTCGAATTTTCTTACATGCTTATGCAATCCTACGACTACCTATACCTATACAGAAAGCATGGCTGTAAGCTAGAAGTTGGTGGCTCTGATCAATGGTCCAACATACTTGGTGGTTATGAACTTGTTAGAAAGCTTGAAGGCGACAAGGTTTATGCCATGACTTTTAAACTTCTTACTACTGCAGCAGGAATCAAGATGGGTAAGACTATGGCTGGAGCAATTTGGCTTGACCCAGAAAAGACTACACCTTACGAAATGTTCCAATACCTAAGGAACTGTGACGACAGAGATGTTATTAAGTTCATGAAGCTTCTTACTATGCTTCCACTTGATAAGATTGCTGAATACGAAAAATTGGAAGGTGCTGAAATAAACAAGGCAAAAGAAGTTCTTGCTTACGAAGTTGTAAAAGACGTTCACGGAGAAGAAGCCGCTAAGGCTGCCCTTGATGCATCTCACTCCCTCTTTGGTGGCGACAAGGCATCAGAAGACATACCTGCAACTGAATTTGAAGCTGCAAAGTTCGACGAGCCTGTTGGAATCCTAAACCTTATGACAGAGCTTGGACTTATCAAGACAAACTCTGAAGGCAGAAGACTTATTCAACAAGGCGGGGTTAGCATTGACGATGAAAAAGTAACTGATCCTAAACTTGAAATCACAAAGGACGACTTCAAGAATGGAGAAATTATTATTAGAAAGGGTAAAAAAGTTTACCACAAGCTTATTATAAAGTGAGGTTAATATGAATTTAGAACCAAAAAAAGTTTTTGATTATTTTGAAGCATTATCACAAATCCCAAGAGAATCTGGTAACGAAAAGGGAGTTTCTGACTTCCTAAAGAAGTTTGGAGAAGAAAGAGGCTACAAGGTTATTCAAGATGACAGCCTAAACATTATTATGGAAGTGCCTCCTACAAAGGGCATGGAAGATAGACCTAAGGTCATCCTTCAAGGTCACATGGATATGGTTTGTGAAAAGGGCAAGGACTCTAAACACAATTTTGAAACTGACCCAATCGAACTTATTGTCGATGGCGATTCTCTTCATGCCAACGACACAACTCTTGGAGCAGACAACGGAATTGGAGTTGCCATGGCAATGGCTCTTGCCGAAGAAGAGCACGGTCCCCTAAAGATAATCGTAACTGTATCAGAAGAAACTGACATGCACGGTGCAAAGGACCTTGAAGCAAAATATCTTGAAGGCAAGTACCTAATCAACATCGACTCAGAAGAAGAAGGCATCTTAACAGTTTCATCTGCAGGTGGAAAGCTTCTAAAGTCAAAGTTTGTCTTTAATGAAGAAGCTTACTCTGGCAAGGCCTTTGACCTTCACCTTCATGGCTTCCTAGGTGGCCACTCTGGTATGGAAATTGCCAACAACAGAGGCAACATGATCAAGGTAATAGCAGAAATCCTTAATAAACTTGATGGAGCAAGGCTAATTGACATCAACTGTGGAACAAAACAAAATGCAATCCCAAGAGAAGGTAAGCTTGTCCTTGTAGCAGACGAAAAAGCACTTAAAGAAGCTATTGACTTTGTAAAAGAAAAATTCAAAGACGTAGCAGGCGAACTTGTAATTGAATGTAAGGAAACTTCTCACGATGGAAAAATTTTAACTCCTGACGACACAAAAAAACTTGCAAACTATCTCTTAGAACTTCCAACTGGTCCACACACTTTCATAAATGAAGCTAAGAAAGTTCTTGAATCATCATCAAACCTTTCAATAGCAAAAAAAGTTGATGACGCAGTAGAAGTTTTCGTTTCATTAAGATTTGCATCCTCTTCACTTTCTGAAGAATTCGGAAAGATTTACTTGGATATAGTTGAAAAATATGACTGCCAAGGAGAATTCATAAACCCTTATCCAGAATGGGAATACAGAAAAGAATCTAACTTTAGAGAAATCGTAAAGAAAATCTACAAGGAAATAACAGGCAAAGAAATGGAAGAAGAGTTCACACACGGTGGACTTGAATGTGGTGTCTTCTACAAGAAGAATAGCGACCTAGACATTATCTCCATTGGTCCAGACACTGTTGGAGCTCACACACAAAAGGAAACTCTTTCAATTTCTTCAACTAAGAGGGTCTACGACCATCTTGTAAAAGTTCTAAAAGCTCTTTAATAAAAAAAAATTATGGCTGTCAGCTTGGCAGCCATTTTTTGGTGTATTGAATTCCCAACTTAAGATATAAAAAAAGAAACCCACAAGGGTTTCAAATAATTTCATAATAAATTAAAATTCGAAAAAAAAATTATAACCTAGGACCTAAGTAAAAATATGTATGGACTTATAAGTCGCAAGTTATTTAAAGATTTTTAATTGCAATGACTTCATTTTGATTTAGGATAAGCTGGTCAGTAAGGGCCTCAACAATTAATAGACCTCTACCATTACACTTTTTTTCTCCACAATCGTACAAGGAGGTGTCGTGGTTTACGCCTCTGCCCTCGTCAGATACAATAATTTTTAAAGAGTCATCCTTTAAGACTAACTTTAAACAGACCTTCTTGTTAAGGTCTTCTTGATTGCCATGGACTGCTCCATTTATAACAAGTTCATTTAAAATAACTTTTATATCAAATAATTTTTCTTGGTCAGTAATGTAGGGATTTAAATCCATCATGGCTGAATCCAAAAAGCTCTTTATTAGAGATAAATCGCTATTAACAAAACCCTTAAATCTATATAAAGTATCCATACTTCTCACTCCATCCACTAAGTGAATACCCATTAAATTTCCACTTTAAACCTCAAAAGCTTGGCATTGATTAATTTTAAAATTTTACTGTATTATATTTAGTAATTTGTTATAATGTTATTAAGCTTGTAAAAAGCATTAATTTTACATTAATTTTATTAGGAGGAAAAATAATATGAAAAAATATGAATGTACACTTTGCGGATATATCTATGATCCTGAAGTAGGCGATGAAGATAACGGCATTGAAGCTGGTACTGCATTTGAAAATCTTCCAGAAGATTGGGTTTGCCCTCTTTGCGGAGCTGAAAAATCAGACTTCGAACCTGTTGAATAATATTATTACGGAAGGCTTCGGCCTTCTTTTTTTTTTACAAATTTTTACAAAATCTAAATTTTTATCCACAATTTTATTTTTTTATCTACATTTGTGGGTTTTTTTATACTTTTTAATAGCTATCCACAAATTTATTTTCCATTTTTAATTTTATTTATCCACAATTACATTGCCTTTTAAAATTTCTACATAAAAAACCGTGAGAATTTTATAACTTAAATCTCACGGCTTTATTTGTTTATATTTTTAATCAATTAGTCTAACTTTAGATAATCTATAATTGCCCTACTTGTGTTTTCGAGGTCCTCTAGGACAAGGTACTCCTCTTTCGTGTGGACTTTTTCCATCCCAACACCAACTATAAGGGAGTTAAATCCCTCGTCAGCAAAGAAGTTGGCATCAGATCCACCACCAATTATAACTTCTTTTGCATCCACTCCAACATTCTTGTAGGACCTTATTATTTCTTTTGAAAATTCCATGTCACTTGGAACAAGGGCTGGATAGTCTAAAGTTTTTTCAAATTCAAAATCTTCTGTCAAGTTCCTTACTATTTGTTGGTATTCTTCTAAAATTTCAAGAACATGATCTTTATCGTGACCCCTTATTTCTCCAGAAAATTCAACATAGTCTGGCACAACATTTGTTGGGAAATCAGAATTTATATTTGAAATATTTGCTGTTGTAAATTCATCAATCCTAAGAATCTTAAACTGAGAAATAGCTTTTGCCGCAAGCATTATCGCAGAAATTCCCTTCTCTGGCTCAATGCCAGCGTGAGCAGACTTCCCCCTTATCTTAAAAGTAAAGGTATATGATGTTGGAGCCTTGTATGCCACTTTGTCACAAGAACCTGCATTATCTACAACAATCATATTTTTGGCAGGCTTCATATTTTTATAGACTTCCTCCCAATTTATATTTCTTGCACCAAGCATTCCCACTTCTTCTCCAGGTGTAAAGATTGCATAAATATCTCTGTGCTTGTAATTATTTTTCAAAATGTAGTAGATGGAATAAAGTATGGCAGCAAGTCCTCCCTTGTCATCTCCACCAAGAGTTGTATTGCCATCTGTTTTCCAAATCTTATCTTCTTTTATAATTTTTAAATCTTTGTTGGGTTCAATAACATCCATGTGAGCTGAAAAAGTTATTCCTTCTCCCTCACCCAAAAACTTTGCAAAGATTGTAGGTGCATTACCACCATACTTATCTTGTGACTCATCTAGATAAACTTCTCCCCCAAGTTCTTTTACAAAGTTTATTATATAGTCTGCAACTTTTTCTTCCTTGCAAGAAGGAGAGTGGATCATTAGTAGATCTTCAAAAATTTCTAAGAGTTTTTCTCTTTCAAAGTCATTCATATTTCCTCCTTATGAATTTTTATTAATAGTTTCAAGTTGAGTTTTTGCGAAGTAAATAGAAGAGAATACTGTAACTAGAGTTATAAGGAAAGTTGCATTAAAAGGTATTAAGGCAACAAGCTTGGACATAACAAAAGCTACAAGTAAAGCAAAAATTCCTGTCTTAAAAGACTTAACAGAAAATTGTGCAAAGATTCCACCATAAAGTGCTGGAATAATAAGAGTTAGAACTTCTTTAATGTGTTCTGGCAAGTTCACAATTACTGTTTGAGCAAAAATTGTTGATAATATTACAAAAAATGTTGCAATATAAATTGAAACTGCAATACCTATTGTTCCCATCATTGAACCTTCATCTGTTCCTTGCTTATATCCTGATCCAGAAATTGCTGATACTGCTGCAGGTATTTTTAAATTAACGCTGTTACCTGATAGAGTTGACATATATAGACCTGCTGCCCCAATTATTGGATAGTTAGCAATGGGCTCTGAGAAATAAAAGGCACCTGACACAGACATTTGTGAAACTGCACCTGCTATAATAGCTGCTATACCTGGGTTATATCCATAGTAAAAAGTCATAAGCATAGGTGGAAGAAGTACAGCAATCATACCTAGTAGCATTGTAAGTCTTCCAAACTTATGGATTGATTGTGAAAATTTTTCGTAAGCTGTCATTTTTTCTCCCCCTTAAAATATTAATTGAGATGCAATTGCACCAATAAACATCGCAAAGGTAAGACCCCAATCCTTCAACCAAGTGTACCTCTTGCCAAGTTTTTGGCAGATAAACATAATTATAAAGCCAAACACAGTTGCAAAAGTTACCTTTGGATTCGCCTTTATCTTTGACAAGTTGTCAACACAAAAGTAGGCGAAGGCTCCAAGCATGGCTCCTACAGAAACTGCAGGGAGGAGTGCCTTCCTACCACCTGTGAGAAGGTGGTTAACTGACTCCATCTTGTGGCCAAAAATTATCATAAAGATTAACCATCCCATTACACCAAGAGCAGGTGTCCAAAGAGCGTTGGCATAAACTGTTGGGTCCATTGTGGTAGCAAGTTCTGCTCCCATTGCCTTGGCACCAAAGTTTGCAGCCATAGTTTCGTAATTAGTTCCACCAATTACTGACATCCTAAGGGCTGTGACTGGTGCTCCTAAGGTTACTATAAGCGCAAGTATGGATCCACAAATACCTAGTGCTGGTCCAATAGAGGAGATCCCTGCTGTCACTATTCCCTTTCTGATTCTCTTCTTATCCATGTTCATTTCTTTTGTAGCCTTGAGGGCCTTTCTCAAAAGATAAGTACCTTGAAAAAGAACTAGGATAATACCAACAGAACAAACCATATACATAAGTGGACTGTTAGCAAACTGCCATTGATCTTTCATAATTATTCCTCCCTTTTTTGAATAAATTATTGACAGTATAGCACAATGCTTTCGTGATGTAAATCTATACTTAAGTACAATAAATAAAAAGATAAAACAAAAAAGACTCCATAATATGGAGTCTATATCAAATCTTTCTAACTTTTTAAAAATATTTGTTAAAAATAATTTTAATTATCTTAGATTTTTAATTTTCAAGTTACAAAAGCCATAAATTTTTCTTTAAGAGGTTATTAAAAAATTGGTTTTTAATACGATTTAAAATCCTCCAAGATTCTTTGAGAACTTTATAGCCTCTTCAAGCATTTGCGTTGTTATTTGGTGGTAGGTCATGTCAAAAAGTTTGAAGTTCAAAAGCTTCTTGTCTTCATAAACTTTTTCAACTTCCTTGACAAAGGACTCTTGACCTGCTGGATTAATTACATCGTCATTCCTTCCGTTGAAGAGAACAAGAGGTCTGTCCTTAAAGGCTTCTGGACTGTCCATTGGGTTCATATCTAAGAAGAATTCGTTAATCCTAAATCCCCTCTCATCAATCTTGTCTTGACCTTTCAGTTCGTTGACTCCACGAACAAGTTCTTTCCAATTATTTATTCCATTAAAGATAAATGCCATCTTTAAATCTTTTTTAAAAGCATAAAGACCTCCAGCAGTTATGGCTCCCATAGAATGACCTCCCACTGCTATTTCGCTTCCCGGATAATTTTCTTCAATGTAGTTGAAGATGGAAGGTGCCTCTTCGATGTTGTGCATAATGACTTTTAAAATATATTCGCCTTCTACATCCTTGTCCTCGTGGTCAAGCTTTTCTACATTTCTCTCGCCGTGGTGTCTTGCTTCAGGAAGAATTACCCTGTAACCATAGGATGCAAAAATATTTCCCCTAAAAATTTGCCTTTCCTTGTCTGATCCCCAACCGTGATAAAAGACTAGGGTCTTATTAGTCGCTTCCTTGGGCTCAATTATTACTGCAGGGACCTTCCCTATCATGACTTTCTTTATATCTGAATAATTTGTTTTTAAATACTCCATAATTCACCTCACCTCCATTATAGCAAAGATATAAAAAATTTCTTAAAGAGTAACTTTAATTCTAATAAAAAAAGCAAAGAAATAAATTTTCCTTGCTTAAGATTTATAATTTTATTTAACTTCCCAAGTTGGAGGTGTGACTCCATTATTTTTTAAAAATTCGTTGGCTCTTGAGAAGGGTCTTGATCCAAAAAATCCTCTTGCTGCAGAAAGCGGCGATGGATGAACTCCTTCTATGATTAAGTGGTTGCCAGGTCTTATAAATTTCTTGCGAGCCTTGGCGTGGTTGCCCCAGAGTATAAAGACTACTGGGTCTTCCTTCTCGCTAATTTTTTCTATTACTGCGTTGGTAAAAATCTCCCAGCCAATCTTTGAGTGACTCATGGGTTGATGGGCCCTAACTGTTAGGGTTGTGTTGAGGAGCATTATCCCCTGGTCTGCCCAAGACTTTAAGTAACCTGTCCTTGGAATTTCAAGTCCCAAGTCAGACTTTAGTTCCTTGTAAATATTTCTTAGTGAAGGTGGGATTGCCACACCTTCTTTGACAGAGAAGGCAAGTCCATGGGCCTGACCCACATTGTGGTAGGGGTCTTGTCCTAGGATTAAAACCTTAACGTCCTTGTAGGCTGTGTAATGAAAGGCGTTAAAAATATCTTGAGCCTTTGGAAAAATTTCATAATGTTTGTACTCATCGATTAAAAGTTTTCTAAGGTCCTTGTAGTAGTCCTTTTCAAACTCATCTTCCAAAATTTCCTGCCAATCATTTTTTAAAATTTCTTTCACCACTTACCTCCTGAAAAAGTCAAAGATGCTCTTCTTTAGGCTTGGGTCGATTAACTCTTCAAGTTCCTTCCTGCTTTCATTAGTTGAAAAGATTACAAGCCTATCGCCCTTTTCAATTTTTGTATTTCCCCTTGGAATAACTGCTGAGTTGTCGTACCTGATTATTCCACCGATAATAATTTCCTTGTGGAGATTAATTTCTGATAGCTTCTTGCCAATGTAGACAAAGTCATCTGGAATTTTTATTTCATAAACTTGGGCCTTGCCACCAAACATATAGTTGATTGAAACCTTCATATCTGTGTTAATTGCCTTTATGATTTCATTGGCAACAATTACCTTAGGGTCAATAACCCTATAGATCCCCAAGCTTTCTAAGATTGTGTCGTAGTTGTTGTCCTTTTGGATTACAATATTTTTTGAAATCCCATGGCTCCTTGCAAGAAGTCCAAGTACAATGTTTAATTCGTCAGAGTCTGTCATAGAAATAAATACGCCATCTTTAGAAATATCTTCATCCTTAAAGATCTTGTCGTTTCTAAGTTTTTTATTAATAACAAAGGCCTTGTTGATATTTCGCCTGTAGTTTTCAAATTTTTCCCTATCTGGTTCAATTATTTTTAAATTTATATTTTCAAGATTTGAGATGATTCTGTTGAAGTTGTAGTCTCCCGATGCAATTACAACTTCTCTTTGGTCTTCTTTTTCTTTTATTTCAAAGTGGGAGCGTTTGAAGTTTCTTATGTCGAAGGAAAGACCCATTAGGTAGATGTAGTCGCCAGACTTTAAGACTGTTTCTCCATCAGGAACGATTAGTTCTCCCTCTCTTAAAATTCCAACAACGAGAATTGTGGAAAGGGAACCAATGTCTTTTATCTTTTGGTTTTCAAATTCCTCGTCCATATCAATGTAGTGACCTGTTACTTCTATCTTTCCCTTGCCAAAGTAGTCTGCTTCATAGTAATTTGTGGACCCAATTAACTTTGTAACAAGTTTAGCTGTCTCAAGACTTAGGTTAAATACATTTACAACATTAGGAAGGGAGTTTTTTATAATTCCTATTTCGGAAATATTTTCCATTTCATCTAGGCGGAGAATTATTTTTACATCTAGGCCCTTGAAGATTGATGCCATTATTAGGTTGGTCTTGTCGCAATCAGTGGCAATGATGGCATAGTCGTACTTGCTTAAGTCGTGGTTTATGAAGAAGTCTTCTTCCAAGACATCTGCCCTTATTTTATTTACGCTATTTGTTATCTCTTCAAAGTTTTTTTCGTTCCTGTCCACAAGGTCAACTTCAAATTTTTCAAGACTCAAAGTCTTGGCAATAGTCGAACCAACTTTTCCCGAACCTATAATTAAAATTTTCATTATAATTTAATGATTTCCTTTCTATGTCTTACCCTAGTAAAAAGTGCCATTATTGTAAAGAATTCAAGTCTACCTAAAAGCATAAGCAGGCTGAAGTAGAGTTTGAAAAAGTCGCTATAAAAATGAAAGTTTTTTGTAGGACCTATTTCTCCAAAGCCTGGACCAACATTGGATAAGGTTGTGGCAACTGAAGAAAATCCTGTTATGACATCTACTCCTGAAAGAGTTACAAGACCTGTGGATAGGACTGCTATTACAAAGTAGGTTCCAAGATAGGCGTTTATACTTAGGACCACCTCATCAGACAAGGACTTGCCATCTGCAATTACAGGAAGGACTGCCTTGGGGTGAGTTGCCTTTTTCATTTCTCTTTTTATTAGTTTTAAAAGAATTGAAATTCTTACTATTTTAATTCCACCACCAGTTGATCCTGCGCAGCCACCAAATATCATTAGGATAAGCAAGATAAACTTTGAAAAGCTTGGCCACAAATCATAGTCTGCATTGGCAAAACCTGAGGTAGATGAAATAGATGTTACTTGGAAGGCAGAGTCTCTAAAAGCCATAAAAAGTGATGAGTAACCCTTTGAGAAGAGGTCTATGGTTATTAAGGCAATAGCTCCAACAGTTATAAGTATCCAGAGTTTTAATTCATCATTTTGCAAAACTTCCTTAAACTTCTTTTTGGAAAGCAGAGCATAGATGGTGAAGTTTGTAGAACTCAAGAACATAAAAAATGCAAGAATAAAGTGGACTGCGTTGCCTTCATAGGACATAAGTGAGTCGTTATAGGATGAAAATCCACCGGTTCCTAGGACACCAAAGGTATGGACTAGGGAATCGAAGACTGGCATACCGGCAAGCTTTAAGCAAATGAATAATATTAAAGTCAAAATAAGATAAATTATGTATAGCCTCTTAGATGATTGAGAAATTCTAGACTCTATTTTTCCAGCAACTGGTCCTGGTGACTCTGCCTTAAAAATTTGAAAGGCTCCAACTCCAAGCTTGGGAAGAAGTCCCACAGTAAACACCAAGATACCCATACCACCAATCCAGTGGGTGATAGATCTCCAAAGTACAACAGACCTTGGAAAGGACTCTATACCAGTGATAACTGATGCTCCAGTAGTTGTAAATCCAGATACAATCTCAAAGAAGGAATCAACGTAAGTCATACCTGCAGATATACAAAGTGGAAGTGCACCTACAATGGAGACCAAGACCCAGGATGCAGTAACTGTTAAGATCCCATCTCTTGGAGATAGAGAGTTCTTCTTTATTTTTAAATTAATTAAAATTAATCCCAAAAAGACTGCTATAGCCATTGGGATTAAAAAACCGTAGACCGATCCATCTCTTTCAACTAAACTTAAGATAAGAGATGGGGCCATAAAGGCAGTTTCTATTAATAAAATATAGCCTAATATTTTGGAAATAAGCTTATAGTTCATCTTTCTTTCCTCGCTTCTTAATTAACTTAATTGCGTCCTTTAGTTTCCCCTCAGAAGTAAAAATCTTTTGAACCCTTGGGGCAACTTCGTGCATAGAGAATAATATTATCCTATCTCCTGACTCAAGGACTGTCTTACCATTAGGGACTATCATATTTTGACCTCTTATGATAGAAATAATTAAAGTACCATCAGGTAGGCTAAGGTCTTCAAGGGCATGACCGCAAACAAGATGGCTTGCCCTAATCATTAACTCAACACATTCTACTTGACCATTTAAAAGTAGGTGAAGGGCAAGTGAGCTCTTACCTCTAATTTCTTTTAGCATTTCTGCTGCTGTAATATAGGATGTGTTAAAGACTGCATCTATGTCAAGCTTGTCTAGGACCTTATCGTAGTTTGTCCTAGAAATTTTGGCAACAGACTTATAAATTCCACTTTGCTTTGCCACAAGACTCATGAGGAGGTTGGCCTCATCAATACCTGTTGCTGCAACAAAGGAGTCATAAGTGTGGACCATTTCTTCTTCAAGTACGGCGATGTCAGTTCCATCTCCATTTATGATGTTGGCTTCTGGCACCATATCCTTTAAGTCAAGACATCTTTCCTTATTTATTTCAACAATAGTAACCTCAACATTTTCCTTTAAGAGAAGCATGGCAAGGTAAAGTCCAGTCTTACCTCCTCCAAGTATCATGGTACTCCTAAGGGCCCTTGTCCTATTTACACCTGTGTGGTCCTTGTCAAAGGCCTCAATATTTTCAGACTTGCCTGCAAGGATGATAACGTCATTTTCTTCAAGGACAGTACGACCATTAGGTATAATTGCATCGCCACTTCTTGATATGGCAGCAATAAGAAGGTCGTTAATGCTATCAATCTCCATGATTTTTTTGTTAACAAAGCTTGGGTCATTGCCTATGTTAAATTCAACAAGAGAAATTTTTCCGCCTGCAAACTCATCGGAATAAAGTTGGTATCTCTTCATTAAGTATTTGAAGATTGATCTTGCTGTTGCATTGTCAGGGTTTATAATCTTATCTATTTCAAGTTCTTCTGATATGAAGTCAAGGTGCTTTCTATACTCAGGGTCCCTTACCCTTGCAATGGCATACTTAGCTCCAAGTTTTTTGGAAATTGTACAGAGAATAACATTGGCCTCGTCATTTGTTGTAGTTGCAACAACATAGTCAAATAGAGAAATATCAAGTTCTTCCAATACACCAAAGTCCAAAGCATTTGCACAAATACTAAAAACATCTAATGAATTTGATATGTTTTCAATTACATCTTCATTGTTATCAACTACAGTAACCTCATAGTCCTCATCTAATAATGCAGCTGCAAGTCTATATCCTAATTTTCCGGCGCCTACAACTAAAGCCTTCATATATTCCTCCTAAAAAATCGCATCTAGTTTAATTTCAAATTCGTAATCTGGGTAGATGGACTTTAATTTATCTATTATCTCTTTTTTCAGAGTATCCTTTTCTTCTCTCTTCTTTACCAAATCGCCATTGTAATCAATGTCTATAAAAATTTTCTTGTCCTCAAGAACTATGTCATGGAAGGAGTAAATGTTAAGTGACTCCCTCACTATTTTTCTCAAATCTCTAGAAATAGAATTAATAATCTTGCTTCCACTTCCTCTTGGTTCTGGATGGATTATTAACCTTATTCCAAGTATGGCAGAGACCTCCCTCTCAACCTTGTCAACAATATTATGTGCCTCTTCTAAGGTCAGATCATAATCTAATACTGCATCAATAATTACAACTATATTGTCAGGTCCAAAGTCTGTCACCATAATATTGTGGACATTGGATATGCCCTCGTAAGTGGAAACCTTGGACTTTATCTCGTGCTTAGTCTCGTCGCTAAGACCACGACCAAGTATAATTGAAATTGTTTCGTATATAAGTGAGATGGCTGTGTACAAAATAAATAAAGCAACTATTAAACCAACATAACCATCCAAAATCTTGCCTGTGAATTTTTCTATAACAATAGAAACAATGACAACAGAAGTTATAAGAGTATCACTTAGTGAATCCTTCTCTTGTGCCATTAGGGTTACAGAGTCAATCTCTTTTGCAACCTTTGAATAAAGTGAAGCCTGCCAAAATTTTATTACCACAGTCATAAGCAAAATCGCAAGGGTGGACTTTGGATAGGAAATGGCTACTGGATGAAGGATCTTTCCCACAGAAGTCTTCAAAAATTGAAAACCAACGGAAAGTACGATACCAGAAACTACAAGAGAGATCAAATACTCAAGTCTCCCATGTCCATAGGGGTGGTCCTTGTCTTTTGGTTTGGCAGCAAGTTTTATTCCTAAAATAGCAATAATTGAGCTGACACAGTCTGTAATGTTGTTAACTGCATCAGATAAAATTGAAATTGAACCTGTAAAGATATATAGAATAACCTTTAAGGCTGCTGCAATTATATTTGATATAAATCCGAGAAAGGATGTCTCATTAGAGATCTTTTCTCTGTCATAACCCTTGGCTGACTTCCCCCTCTTTAAAATAAGTTTTGCGAACATTTATCCTCCAGTTTTTTATAATAAATAAAAATAGGCCAAAAGCCCACTTACTAAGATTTCTTAAGTTACAATCATTATAACACTAGTATATTGGTAATAAAAGGAAAAGAAGTTAGCTATAGTCTTAATATGTATTAATATGTATTAATAAGTATTAATAAGACAAAAAAATGCACCAGATTCCTCTGGCACATTTACTTATCTTAAATAAATTTTTTAAGTTTTGGAAGTAGTAGGCCTTCTGCAACTTCTTCTGCCTTTTCCTTTGAAGCTAAAACTTCAACTAACTTAAGTCCAAGTAGGATTGCAAGGGCTGGTCCCATAGCTGTAATTATATTTTCTTCAACAACTACTGCTGCATCTTGTGGGTCCTTAACCTTTAGTCTCTTTTCAACTCCTGGGTAGCAAGTGAACTTTCCATCTTTTAAAAGTCCTGCTGCATCAAGAACTTGTGGGCCTGCGCAAATTGCTATTACTTCTTTACCTTCGTCATTAAATACATGGGCACACTCAAGAACTTTTTTATCATTCATGAGATTAGTAGCCCCAAGTTGACCTCCCGGGATATACATTGCCCTGTAGTCTTCGATGTTAATTTCATCAAAAGTCTTATCAGCGAAAATTTTAACATCGTGAGCTCCCTTTACTTCAAGTCTGTCCTTGACTGAAACTGTTTCGACCTTTAGGTCTGCCCTCCTAAGGACATCAACAATTGTAAGAGTTTCAACTTCTTCAAAACCTTCTGCCAAAAATACCAATAAATCTTTCATAATGACCTCCTATTTATTCATAATAGAATCCACTGCATTTATAATTGCAGACCTAAATCCATCCCTTTCTAAAGATTTTACTCCCTTAATAGTTGTGCCACCTGGTGTTGTAACTTGGTCCTTTAATTCACCTGGGTGAATGCCAGACTCTCTCACCATTTTTGCTGAGCCAGCAACTGCTTGAGATATAACCCTGTAAGCCATGTCCCTTTTCATACCATAAGAAACTGCTGCGTCTGCTGCTGCTTCAATATACATATAGACATAGGCAGGCATACAACCTGATACTGCCTCATAAATTTTTATGTTTTTCTCTTCCACAATTTCAGTTTCGCCAAAGTTAGATAAAATTTTTCTTATTTCTTCGACTTCTTCTTCTGAAATATTTTTGCCTGGGCAAATTCCTGTCATAGAATTTAAAATTTTTGCTGGCGTGTTTGGAAGTGCCATCATAAGTTTTTTATTTGGGAGGCACTCCTCAAGTTTTTTAAGGTCAAAGGCTGAAGTAATAGAAATAATTATTTGATCCCTTACTTCATCTTTTATTTTTTCTATTACAGCTTCATAAGCGTAGGGCTTAACTGCAAGTATAATTGCATCGGCACCCTTCACTACGTCTACTTCTGACTGGACTACTCTTGCTGCTTCACTTACCTTAAAGGCGTCTCGCTTATCTTCATTTCTGTCGTAAAGAAAAGTTTCTATATTCTTATCTAAAAGACCATGTGCCATGGCAGCACCCATGTTGCCTAGGCCTATAATTCCCATTTTCATCGCATCACTCCTTAAGTAGATTATACACGATATTCCTTAAAAATTCATTTTTGTGCTATAATTTAACAAGGTGATTTCATGAAAAACATTTCTATTGCAAAGTTATTCTTAACTTTTTTTAAAATAAATGCCATAACCTTTGGTGGTGGTTATACAATTGTCCCAGTTATAAAGGACATTTTTGTATCTGACCTCGAATTAATTGACGAGGAAGAGATGATGGACATAGTTGCCATCTCCCAAGGTGGCCCTGGTGCCATGGCAATCTCTTGTTCAGTCCTAACAGGCTACTACCTAAGAGGACCCCTTGGAGCAATAACTTGTCTTCTTGCATCCTCCCTACCCTGTCTTATAATCTTGTCAGTTATTTCAAACTTCTATCAAGAATTTAAGGCAAACTTTTTTATCAACGCAGCCCTAGAAGGTATCAGTGGAGTAATATCTGCAGTCCTATTTATCACTGTGGTCCGTATGGGGATTTCATCTTACAAGAACAATGCGCGCTTCTCTGCACTTATGATTGTCCTCGTATTCTTAGTAGCCTTCTTTACAAAAATCAACACAGGATTTATCATCTTATTCTGTGCTTTGGCAGGAATTTCTTATTTTAGCGTAATGGAGAGATACAAAAATGCTTGATTTATTTTTAATTTTCTTTAAAATCGGCTGCTTCGCCTTTGGTGGTGGCTACGCAGTTATCCCCTTGATTTCAAAATACGTTGTTGAAGAACACGCATGGATATCAACAAGGGAATTTATAGACTTAATTTCCATTTCACAAATGACTCCAGGACCAATTGCCATTAACTCGGCAACCTTTGTTGGCCAAAGTGTCCATGGAATCCTGGGTTCAATTCTTGCTACAACAGGCTTAGTCCTTCCTCAGTTCATCCTCATGATGATTCTTGGCTACTTCCTCTTTAGCAAGGGCAAAAAATTTAAAATCATGGACTACTCCCTCCTTGGAATAAAGGCAGGAGTTGTGTCACTTATCTTTATAACAACACTAAAACTCTTCCAGTCATCAGTCTTTCCTGAGGGTCTTAAGCTTCAAGGTATGAGTATGGCTGCACTTATCTCCTTTGTCATTGGCTTTGTCCTCTACATGAAGAAGGTAGACCTCTTTAAGCTAATAGGACTTGGTGCAGTGATTGGGATTGGTGTCAAATACGCTTTGACTTTTATGTAAAACAAAACTCCTTGGATCTTTGTGGTGACCCCATAAAGTTGGACCTAATACC
>NZ_KQ960192.1:0-36137 GCF_001553125.1 Peptoniphilus sp. DNF00840 | reverse complement strand
TAGCATCTAGAAATTTATCTGTCAACTGTTTTTTATTATTTTTTATAAAAAATATAGCAGCTGTTTTTTTCGACAACTGCTATATATTACTATTTTCTTTTTTAAGTGTCAATGGATTTTTGAAAATTTTTATATTTTTATTTATTGAAGGCTTAAGTCCTAGAGAATTGATCTCTTATCCTCTCTCTTAGGTTTTCTATTTCTCTTTGCTTTTCTCCAAGTTTCTTACTTAAGTTAGGGAAGGATTTTAATATTCTCTTTTCTTCTAAGAGAGTCTTCCTTTCTTTCAACTCTTTTATTCTCTTTTCAATTTCTATAAACTCTGGCTTCTTCTTTAACTCTTCTTGTCTAATTTCTATTTGGACTGTCTTGTCGTAAACTTTTACTCCAATCTTGTCTGATACTTTCTTAATATCTCTACTAACCTTTTCTATTGCTCTAAATTCTTTATTTAATCCAATAATTGTATTAATAGAGGCAACAAGGTCTAGGATCATAATTATTACTAAACTAATTCCAATATATTTTATAAAAGTTTCTGGCACTAAGCCCACAAGTCTTTCTATTATTGGATGGACTGCTTCGAACAAGAGGAAGCAAAACATACCCCATATGACAGAGAATTCTAAGCAGACGTATCCTCCTATGTTTAGTTTTCTATCGGAGTAGTCCCACCATCTTTCGTGAAAAATTTTTTCAAGCATAAAGCCTGCAATAAATTCTATTAGACTCGCTATGAACATTGACCCTAGGAACAAGACCAACTTGTTCTTCTCTGATATATCTGTCAAAAAATATATTACTGCTATGGCTCCAAAACCATATATGGGACAGCAGGGTCCTGCCAAGAAGCCACGGTTTATAAACTTCCCCTTTGTGACTGCGTGATAGGATACTTCTACTACCCAACCTATGAAGGCGTAAATAAAAAAATAAATTAAGTAGTCTTTCATGTCTTCCTCTTTCTAATTTTATGTAAAAAAAATATGTTAGTCTCCTAACATATTATAAACTATTAATATTTAATTTGGCTGTAATTTTTTATTACTTCTTTTCTTCCACTCACGCCTAATTTTTTGTAGACAAGAGTTAAGTTGTTCTTTATTGTTTTCTCACTAATAAATATTTCTCTTGAGATCTCTTTATTGGTCTTGCCCAAAATTATTTCTTCTAAGAGTTGCTTCTCTCTCCTGTTAAGAGTTTTTAGTTTTTCAAACCTGTCGCTCCTATTAGCCTTTGCTTCCTTTAAACTTTCTTCTATATAAATGTAACCTCTTAGTGTCTTGTCTATGCTCTCTCTTACTTCATCAGCTGATGCCCAATAGCTAAGTAGGGAATAATCTATTACAAGTGGAATATTTTTCTCATCTATTAATCTGATCTTATCGACTTCAAGTTTTTCTAAATTTTTGTCTTCGAAAATTAGGATGTCAAAGTCTTCGCCCTCATCCTCATAAAAATCAAGGACTTCATATCCTTCTAGGATATTTTGAAGTCCTCTCATAATAATTTCACTTTTAGTCTCTATAGAAACTCTTGTCATCTTAGTTCCTTTACGCTTTCTCTTTCAAGAATTTGTGATGGTAGTACAAGATTTTCTGATAGGTCGCTGTCCTTCTTGTCAATTTTCTTTAGGATCTTCCTAATGGAAACTGCACCGATATCGTAGTAAGGAATCTTTACAGTTGTAAGTTTTGGTCTATAGATATCTGAAATATAAGATCCACCAAAGCCTGTTACGGAAATATCATCTGGTGTCTTGTAGCCATTGTCTAATAACACATTCATTAAGTGGATGGCAATTGTATCATAGGATGTGAAGAAAGCTGTAACTCCTTCCTTCTTAATTGAGTCAAGAATATTTCCCTCTTCCTCTTCTACATCCTTTACATCACGACCTTCAACAAAAAGATTTATCTTCTTTAAGCCAGCTTCTTCCATGGCCCTGTTGTAACCTTCAATCTTTTTCTTTTCAAAAGTCCTGTCATAATCTTTTCTAATAGCAAGAGATGCAATGTTCTTGTGTCCCTTTTCTATTAAGTACTTAACCATTTCATAGGATGCTTTTTCATAGTCTATTTCTGTTGAGAATTTTTCAATTTCATAGAAGTTTGAAATGATTACATAAGGAATCTTACTTTCTTCAAGTTTGTATTCAAGCTTAGGGTTGTGTAGGTTTGAAATTACAATAATACCTTCAACTTGCTTTTGTGCCAAGAGGTTGGCAAACTTCATTTCAGATTCAGCGTCACCATAGGAGCTTGACAATAGTATGTCATATTTGTACATTCTTCCAATTTCTTCAACCCCTCTTAGGATTTGTGAAATAAAATTGGATCCAATGTCTTCTACAATTACACCAATTAAATTTGATTTCTTTGTAACTAAACTTCTCGCAACTTCGTTTGGTTTATAATCCAAAACGTCAATAGCGTGTAGGACTCTTCTTCGTGCCTCAGGGCTAACAGGTTTCGAGTCATTTATTACCCTTGATACTGTAGAAATGGATACATCTGCCATTTTTGCTACATCTTTAATTGTAGATGCCATAGTTCCCTCCTTATGGTACTATTATTTTTAATTTATTTTCTAAAACTTTAAAGGTCATAGGAAGTGTTGAAGCTTTCTCTCCATCAACATCAATTGTTAGGTTTTCATCACTAGATATTTTTATATTTTTTGTCTTTAAGTACATTACCTTGTTATGGTCAACGTGTCGGCCACCCATTAGTGAGGCAAAAAGTTCAGGGACATCAGAAATCCTAATTTCCTTGAAAATAAGTACATCTAGATAACCATCTGAAATGTCAGCCAAGGGAGCCATTTTTTTAAAGCCACCAACTGAAGTTGAGTTAGTTATTAAAAACAAAAGTCCTTCCACTGTTCCAGTAAATTCTTCACTTTCAACGTGAAAATTTAAACTGTTTTTTGACTTGAAAATTTTTTCTTCTAAAAGGACCCTCGCCCCTTCAAGATAATAAGCCATATCACCTAAACTTGCCTTCTTCTCAGCCGAAACAGTATAGGCAATCTCTGTTAGCATGCCACCTGCTGCTACATTAATAAAGGCTCTATCGCCAGCAAGTCCCAGGTCAATAGTCTTTGTCTTGTAATTTTTTATAATCTTATAGAAGGCATAGGGTGATGTTGGCAGTCCCTGTGCGTTGGCAAAGTCATTTACCGTACCACTTTGTAGGATCCCCAAGGGAATATCCCTACCTGATAGGTACATTCCATTAACAACTTCATTTACTGTCCCATCTCCACCACTACAAATTATAAAGTCTTCTCCAGAATAATCGTAGGCAAATCTTGTGCCATCGCCCTCTTCGTGAGTGAATAGGAGTTCAATCTCATACCTATCTTCACTCATTAACTCTATAAGTTCTAATATTTTGCTTAACGCTGCCCCTCTGCCCGAGTTTGGGTTAGCAATAATTTTAACTCTCTTCATTTTTTCCTCTTGTCCACTATAAAAATAAAAGGAGACGAAGAATAACTCCGTCCCTAGTTTATCTTAGAAAGACTTCTTTAATAGTCTTTGCAACTTCTTTTAAAATATAAAAATAGTCGATGGCGTTATTTGAACTAAGTGAAATAGTTTTAGCTGTATCAGAAATAACATCTGATATATTCATAACTGTATTTGACACTCTATAAGAAGTATCATCGACTTGTCTTGTAATACCATTAACTGTGTCTGAAACAGATCCTACAGTTGACATAAGTCTTTCGACTTCTGGTTTTACATCATTTACAAGCTTTGTAGCATCAGTTGAAATTGCATTCACATTGTCAGAAATGTCCTTGGCATTATCCATAATAGAAGGAACAGTCTTTATTGTGTGATCAATTTCATCTTGGTTTCTCTCAACAATTTCATTAATATTCTTTAAAATTTTAAATACATTAATAAGCACTAAGAATAGTGCGACAAGTGCAGCTATACCAGCTACGTAAAGTAGGAAACTAAGTAGGCCACCTATAGTAAATGCTTGATCTAACATCCTATATTCCTCCTATCTTACTTTCTTGCTTCTTTTTCTACCTTGTCTTTTGTTTCTTCAACAGATTCTTTTACATAATCAGCTGATTTTTTTGCTTCTTTCTTAAGGTCTTCAGCACCTTCTTTTAGGTCTTTTTTAACGTCTTTAGCTGTTTCCTTAACTTCGTCTGTTGTGTTCTTTACATCATATTTAATGTCTTCAGCACCAGCTCTTACGACTTCGCCAATTGCTCTAGCCTTAGCCTTAGCTACTTCAACATCTTCACTAAATTCATATTTCTTTTGTGCAGCTCTTTCTCTTAAATCAGCATAAGTCTTCTTAGCTTGTTCGCCAGCTTGGTAAGCCTTGAATTCAAGAGTATCCCTAGCATCATTAGCTGCGTTAATAGCTTGGTTAGCTGCTTCTTTAGATTTATTTGCTATATCTTCACGAGTCTTTTTACCTTCTTGAGGTGCAAAAAGAATTCCACCAAGGGCTCCTAGTGCAATACCAGTACCGATTTTTGAGATTTCTTTAATTCTTCTTCTTCTAACAGCTTGGTTTCTTTTTTCTTCTAAATAATCGAATAATCCCATAATAACTCTCCTTATATTGTTTATTTGTTAATATTTTACCCTTTAATGCTTAAATTAATCACATTAAGCCAAGATTATCCAAAACAAGACTAAAATGTATAGCAATAAATTTTTAAAATAATAGTAAAAACCGCAATGCCGACACCTAATTAATTCACACCCGCCAATAATTATGGTGGGTAAAAAACTTGATAGCATATTCTGACTTCCGCTCAAAGACGGCTTGTCATAGGACGCTCATACACAGTTTCCCGTGTTTAATTTGTCGGTTGAATTAAGTAGGCATTCTTCGTACATCGCAGAATTTACTTAAATAAATTATAACTCAACGAAAGCGTTTTTTCAATAAGAGCAAGGAAAAAAGGAAAAATCTTTGGGAAGCTTTGCACAAACTTCGATTTCTTTATCACTTCTTGGTAGTTTGAATTTTAAAGAATAAGAATGAAGAGCCTGCCTCTTTATGAGATCTGACTTTTCCCCATAAAGGCTATCGCCAAGGATTGGATGACCTAGGTGGGCCATATGAACTCTTATCTGGTGGGTCCTTCCTGTGTGAAGAGTCAAGAGAACTAAGCTCATGCCCTTGTACTCATCTAGGACTTCATAAGAAGTTAGAGATTTTTTTCCGATTACATAGTTTACCTCTCGTCTTATACCATCTTCGCTTGTGGCAATTGGTTCGTCGATTAGTCCTTCTTTATCATCAAGTATCCCCTCAACTACAGCCAGATATTTCTTCTCCACATCTTCTTTAAAGTCTCTGGAAATTTTATCTTGGGTGAAGGAGTTCTTCGCTGCCACAACAAGACCTGACGTGTCCCTGTCAAGTCTATTGACAAACCTAACCTTCCTCTTTAAGCCCTCCTCTTCAAAGTATCCCAAGAGATAATTTAAAAGAGTCCCATCAGCATCGTCCTTGGCAGTGTGAGTCACCATAAAGGGATCTTTATTTACAATGACAAGGTCATTGTCCTCATAAATGATGTCAAGGTCCCTATGTTCAACTGCTCCATTGGGCTCTTCCTCTTCAAACCTAAGTGACACAAGATCACCCTTCTTTAAAAATTTATTTTTCTTATTTACTCTTGAATTCAAATAAATATTTCCACTCTTAACAGACTTTCTTATTAGCCTTGATGAAAGTCCTCTCTCCTTTAAGAAGTCATTTACCTTTATTTTATTTCCTGAATTTCCATTAAACTTAAAGTTTATAAAGTCTTTGGAATTTAATCTATACATTTTACACCTCTAGTCAAGGGAAGTTTATTCGTTTATAATATAAATAATGATAAAAAAAATCAAGGGGGTTTAGTCTTGTCAAAAATTATAAATATACTTACCAACGCAAATTACGAGTCAAAGAAAACTGCTACGAATTTGCACAAGGTTTTAACAAAATATGGATATGAACCCTTTAACGGTTTCAAAAAAAATGCTGAGCTTTCTATTTGCATTGGAGGCGACGGCTCTTTCATAAAGTCCGTCCACAAGAACGACTTTCCAGAAATGCACTTCGTTGGAATAAACACTGGTCACTTAGGTTTTTATCAAGAGATAAAACCCGAAGAAGTCGAAAAATTTGTAAAGGACTACAGGGATGGCAACTACCAAGTTGATGACATCAAGCTAATTAGGTCTGACATCTACACCAAGAGCAAGACCTACAAGTTTTACTCCGTCAACGAAGTTGTCTTAAAGGCCGCTCACTCAAAGACAATTCACATGAACGTCTTTATAGATAGAAACCACGTTGAAAAATTTTCTGGCGATGGCGTCCTAGTTTCAACTCCATCAGGATCAACTGCCTACAACTTTTCTTCTGGAGGTGCCATAGTCTATCCAAGTCTTCACGTCTTGCAGATGACGCCCATCTCTCCAATGAACTCAGCTGCCTATAGGTCTCTTGGCTCATCAGTTATAGTGCCAGGAGCTCACACAATTTCACTTGTTGTCGAAAAGAGGTACAAGGACTCCAACTTGCTCTTAGTTGACGGGTCAGAATATTACTTCAACAACTTGCACAGGGTCAACATTAGACTCTCAAACAAGACAATAAAAAAACTTGTCTTTTCAAATAATTCCTACTGGGATAATTTAAAAGACAAGTTCCTATAAGAAAATCCTGGTCAAAGCCAGGACTTTTTTTATTTTAACTAATAAGCTTTAAGATGAAAATTAATAATAAAGATTCACAAGACAAAAAATCTCACCCACACAAGATGGATGAGATTTTATTTTTATTTTTATTTGTTTTTCTTTTTAATTGCTGCTTTCACAAAGCCATTAAATAATGGGTGGACCTTTGTAGGCCTTGATTTAAATTCTGGATGGAATTGACAAGCCACGAAGAAGTCTTCGTCCTTTAATTCAATTATTTCAACTAGGTCCTTGTCTTCGTTGATGCCAGAGAAGACTACTCCAGCTGACCTAATCTTGCCCCTGAAGTCGTTGTTAAATTCGTATCTGTGTCTGTGTCTTTCCTTAATTTTTTCTTGACCGTAGAGAGAGTAAACTAGAGTGTCCTTTTCAATTGTGCAGTCATAGTTGCCAAGTCTTAAAGTTCCTCCAACATTTTTTATATCCTTTTGATTTTCTAAAAGGTCAATGATTGGGTAGTTGGCATCTGGATTTATTTCTGTAGAGTTTGAATCCTTTAGTCCAAGCTTGTTCCTTGCAATATCAATTAGGGCAATTTGCATTCCGTAGCAAATTCCAAAGTATGGGATGTGGTTGTCACGAGCGTACTTGGAAGCCAAAATCATTCCTTCAGTTCCACGTGATCCAAAGCCACCTGGTACAATTATCCCGTCAAGTCCATCGAGGATGCTTTCGTCCTTCTCTATGTCTTCAGAATGTATCCACTTGATGTTTACCTTGTAGCCATTTTCGCAACCTGCATCAGTGAGAGCTTGTGTTACAGAAAGATAAGCATCGTGAAGGCTTACATATTTACCAACAAGTCCAATAGTAACTTCGCCCTTAACATCCTTAAATCTTTCAACCATTTCTCTCCACTTGCCCTTGGAAGCTGGCATATCTTTTAGGTCAAGTTCCTTTAAGATGTAGTCATCAAGATGTTGTTCATGGAAAACTAGGGGAACTTCATAAATAAGTTCAACATTTGTGGATTGAATAACTGCTTCCACTGGCACATCACAGAATAAAGAAATCTTTTCTCTCAAATCATCTGTAACTATTCCATTGGACCTTACAATTATTACATCAGTTTTGATTCCATTAGACATTAGTTCCTTGAAGGAGTGTTGAGTTGGCTTTGTCTTTAACTCGTCTGAACCAGGTATGTTTGGCACAAGAACTGTGTGAACAAATAGGACATCAGACTTTTTATTTTCTGAATGTATTTGTCTAATAGCTTCCAAAAATGGAAGGGATTCAATGTCACCTACTGTACCACCAATTTCTGTTATTACAACATCAGCCTTGGACTCTTTTGCAGCCTTGTAAACTGCATTCTTAATTTCATTTGTAATGTGAGGGATCACTTGGACAGTTGCTCCATCGTAATCTCCCCTTCTTTCCTTGGCAATAACTGTTGAATAAACCTTGCCAGTTGTAATTGATGCTCCCTTAGTTAGCTCTTCATCTATAAATCTTTCGTAGTGACCAAGGTCTAAGTCAGTTTCTGCTCCATCCTTAGTCACAAAAACTTCGCCATGTTGGTAGGGGCTCATAGTACCTGGGTCAACATTTAGGTAGGGATCAAATTTTTGCATAAAAACAGAAAGTCCCCTGTCTTTTAAAAGTCTACCAATACTTGCTGCAGAAATTCCCTTTCCAATTCCTGAGACAACTCCACCTGTAACAAATATAAATTTCGTCATACTTCCTCCTAACTTAGTGAATTAAAAATATCTTCGTAAGATGGCAAAGTCATATTCTTTCGAGAGATTAATCTTTCCATTTGGTCGGCAATCCTTCTAGTTGCAAGTAATTTAGTGGCAATATTTCTCTCAACATACTCTGCCTTTTTGTATATGTCATCTATTTTATTTGAATGATCGAGTAGAAGATCAATTTCATCTCCACATTCAAGTAGATCTGTAATCATCTTGTCTATTCTATCATACTTGATCCTTAGTTTTTCATTGTTTTTGAATTTCAAAATTTGAGATAGGTCATTTAATTCAGCCATTCCCATAGGTATTAGGTCCTTGTGGATCATTGAGGCCATAGTCTTGGCTTCAAGGCTGTGATAAATTATTACTTCTTCAAGATTTATATCATAAGAAGCCTTGATTTCTTTTTCTGTATAAATTCCCCTCTTGATAAAAATGTCATTGAAGTCAAAGTCCCTTAAGGCAGCTAGGGCATCGAAATAAGTCTTGTGGTTGGCAAGTCCCCTTCTCTTGGCTTCTTCCTTCCATTCTTCAGAATAATTATCGCCATCACAAATTATCCTGTCGTGGTTTTCCATAATTTCTCTTACAATTTCAAGGGTCTTTTCCCTTAACTTCTTAGGGTCATCTTGGAAGTCCTTTAGTTTTTCATAAATATTTGCAAGAGAGTCTGCCATAGCACAATTTAATGCAATATTTAAGTCAGACCCTGTCTTAGATGAGCCAAGCATCCTAAATTCAAACTTGTTACCAGTAAAGGCAACAGCTGCAGTCCTATTCCTGTCACTAGAGTCCCTAGGAACGCTTAAGAGGTTGTAACCCCTAAAGCTATTGTCAGAATCATTTTTGTATTCAACATCTTCCTTGATGTCCCTAAACAATTCCTCTAGGTCAGATCCTAGGAAGAGGGATATAATTGCTGGTGGTGCTTCGTCTGCTCCAAGCCTAAAGTCGTTAGAAGTTGATGATGCACTTACTCTCAATAGACTTTGGTACTTGTCTGTTGCTTCGATAATTGCTGCAATGAATAATAAAAATACATTGTTGTTGTAAGGATCGTCGCCTGGGTCAAAGACATTTAGTCCGTAGTTTGTGACAATGGAATAATTGTTGTGCTTGCCAGATCCATTGACACTATTAAAAGGTTTTTCATGGAAGAGGCAGACCAAATTATTTTCTAGGGCAGTTTCCTTTAAGATATTCATCAAAAGTTGGTTGTTATCTATTGCCACATTTACGTTTTCGAATAAGATTGCCATTTCAAATTGATTTGGGGCAACTTCATTGTGCTCAGCTTCAGAATAAATTCCAAGCTCGTAAAGTTTTTTGTCTACATCCTTATAAAATTTTTCAACTCTTGCAGGGATTTGACCAAAGTAGTGATCTGATAACTCTTGTCCCTTAGGAGATGGAGCTCCAACAATGGTCCTTCCAATGTTTTTAAGGTCGCTCCTCTTCTTGTAGACTTCCTTATCAAGTAAGAAAAATTCTTGTTCAAGACCAACCTTGACCCTCATCCTGTAGGCATACTCCTCCTTCTCAAACAAGTTTACGACCCTTGTTCCTTCGTCGCTAAGGATTTTGGTTGAGTCAATGAGTGGACCCCTCTTATCAAGTTTCTCTCCCTTGTAGGACATAAAAATAGTTGGGATGTATAAGACACTTCCAATAACAAAGGAATTTGCTGTAAGGTCCCAATAAGTATAACCTCTTGCTTCAAAGGTTGACCTCATACCTCCTGATGGAAAGGATGATGCATCAGGCTCACCCTTTACAAGTTCCTTGCCAGAGAACCTATTGATTGGTTCGTTGTCAGAGGCCCTAGATATAAAGGCCTCATGCTTCTTTGCAGTGTGACCAGATAGTGGCAAGAACCAGTGAGCAAAGTGAGTTGCTCCATTTTTTAGAGCCCATTCCTTCATAGCGTGGGCGATGGCATCAGCTGTCTCCCTGTCTAGGTCTTTTTCGTTTCTTAGTGCGTCCTTCCACTTCAAGTAAATTGGATAAGGTAATGATTCCTTCATCTTCTTCTTGTTAAAACTTTTAATCCCAAATTCTTCTATCATACTTCCCCCTATTAAAAATAAAAACAAAAAAATGGCAATTAATTAAAATTGCCATTATGAAAAACCTGTGGTTTCTTTTTATTTTATTTCAATTTAAAAACTTTGTCAATAAAATAAAGTCAATCAGAATCCCTTAAGAGGAGGACGTGGACATCAAACCACTGACCATGAATTGATATCTTGACTTCGCCACCAAGAAGCTCTGCCAAGTTCTTCACTATGTTAAGACCAAGTCCTGATCCTTCAGAGTGTCGTGACCTGTCAGCCTTTAAGAGTTCTTCAAAAAGTTCATCCGAATTCATATTTAGTTTTTCATTAACTATGTTCTTCACATAAAATTCTATTGTAGACTCTCTTTCTATTACACCAGCAAGGACTCTTGTACTAGGTCTTGCGTGCTTGGCTGCATTGGAAAATAAATTTTCCACTATCCTAACAAAGAGATTGACGTCAGTGTAAATTAAAATTTCATCACTTGCTGACTTGTAAGAAAATTCTAAGTCCCTCTTCTCAAAGAGGGAGTCGTAGTCTCCATAGATTTGTAAAATCATCTCGTTTAATTCAACTAAGGACTTCTCAATAGATAAGTTGCCCGTGCTTGACTTAGAAGCAAAGACCAAGTCAACGATTAAGTCCTTTAACCTCGTTGAATTCCTCTTAAGTATTGCCACAAAATTTTTTGCCTCATCATCAAGGACTTCCTTCTTAGACAAGAGGTCTGCGTAATTAATAATTGAAGTGAGAGGAGTCTTTAAGTCGTGAGAAATATTTGTAATTAAATCCACCTTGAACCTCTCGGACCTAAAGTTTTCTTCTAGTCTTATCCTATCACGTTTCCTGAAGTCCTCCATTAAAACAGTGATCTTGTCTAGGTACTCATTCTCAAAGGGGCTGGGAATTTCAAAGTCATAGCCATAGAGAATAGATTCTACGAGCTCAATGGAAAGAGCATTTTGAGCAAACTGAACTTCCACAATAATAACCGCCCTCAAAATCATAAAGAGGAGGACGTTTAAAAGAACTATGTCGCCACTTATGGAGTTGTAAAAAAGTACGTACATAATTATCAGGGTCACGTTCAGGGTACCAAAGAGCCTAAAATTTTTAAAACGCCTATACTTATAAAGGTTGTAAGTAAAAATTGTATCCAAAAGTTTCTTCCTCTTGATCTTTAAGAGTGCGAAAATTAAAGTTACAAGCCAAGCTAAGATAAAGTGCTTGTTGATGTTAAAGAGTTCAAAAATAATTACAGAGGACACAAAAATATTTTCAAGAAAGACCCTGTCCATTAAATCAACAAAGACCCCTCTCAAAAAAACTTTAAAATCAGATAACATCACTTGACCTCAATCTTATAACCCATCCCATAGACAGACTTAATTAGGTCAGGTTTTCTTGGATTGATTTCAATCTTGTCACGCAAGTGGGAAATGTGAACGGAAATAATTTTTCTCACATCAATAGCTTCTTCTTCCCAGACTCTTTCATAAATCTCATTAGACGAAAAAACTCTTCCAGGATTTTTTGCAAGCAAGTAAAGAATCTTATATTCATAGGGAGTTAGGTTGGCAACTTCATCTTCAACACGAACTTCTTTTAAGTCATCAAATATTGAAACTCTTCCAATTTTTAAATCCCCAGTCTTTATGTCTGAAGCCCCAAGAGAAAAATACCTTCTTATAAGTGAGTTGACTCTCGCTATAAGTTCAACTGCATTAAAGGGTTTAGTGATGTAATCGTCGGCACCAACATTTAGGCCCACTATCTTATCTGTGACTTCACTCTTGGCAGATAAAACAATTATTGGAATATTTGTCTTTTCCCTCATCTTCATTATGAGGGTAATTCCATCCATAACAGGCATCATTATATCAATTATGGCAAGGTGAATTTCATTCTCCTTAATAATTTCAAGAGCTCTAGCCCCATCTTCTGCTGTGAAGACCTTGTAGCCCTCGGCTTTCAAATAAATTCTTATTGCGTCTAAGATATCTTTCTCGTCGTCGCAAACTAATATATTGTAGTTCATAGTATCACCTTTCCCTATTTTATCATTTAATGATTTGTTATAATATGACATTTACTATATAATACTCAAGAGGTGTTAAAGAAATATGTATAATCTTATAGATAAGGTCAAAGACAAGAAGGTCTTTACTTTTTTTGACAAACTAATTTACAGGGTCTTGGTCCACGACACCCTATCTTATGGAGGAAGTCTAACATATTTTTTAATATTATCCATCTTCCCCTTCTTAATTTCATTGATTAACGCTATTAATTTTTCGGGGATTCTTGACCCAGCATATATTTACAGACTTCTCGATGTCCTTCCTGGTGAAATCCAAGAAATCATTAGAAACTTCTTAAAAGAGCTTCATATGTCATCATCGGGGTCCTTTTTCACAATCTCCTTTGTGGCAGGTCTTTTTACTGCATCAACCGCAGTCTTTAAGCTCATGAAGATAATCAATCAATCCTATGGCTTCGTTGAGTCAAGAGGCTTCCTAGCCCAAAGACTAATTGCCCTCTTCTTCACCCTAGCCCTAATCCTCATGATTTTTCTTCTTGTCCTTACACAAATCTTCGGACAAATTATTTATGTAAACATCATGTCCCACCTGGAGATTGAGAATATATATTTCGACAAGCTTTGGTCCATTGCAAAAAATGGAATTCCACTTGCCTATATGCTCGTTACCTTTATCCTCTTGTACAAATTTTCTCCATCAAGGTCTAGAGAAAATATGGTTACAATAAAGAGCGTCTTGCCAGGTTCCATCTTTGCAACCCTTGGACTAATAATTGCCTCTTTAGGATTTAACTTTTATGTTTCCAGCTTCGGCAAGTATTCCATAACCTATGGGTCCCTTGGAGGTATTATAGTATTTTTGATTTGGCTCTATCTCCTATCAACTATAACTTTAATTGGGGCAGAAGTAAACTCCACCCTCTACTCTATGAAGAACTTTAAAAGTCTTAACAGCTGGCCAAGACATGATTCACTGTTTAAAAATTTTTTAGCCTAAGCAATTTCTGTGGCTGCAATTAGTGCAGTCACTTTTTTTATGCCTGCTTTCTTGGCAATCTTTGTCAGTTCAGAGATAGTAGCCCCAGTAGTTATAACATCGTCAACAATAATTATCTCCTCTGCATAATTTTTCACGTGAAAGGCACCTCGTAGGTTCTCTTCACGATCAAACTTCTTTAAGCCAACTTGAAATTTGGTGTCTATTACTTTTTCAAAGACATCTTGGCAAGAAAGGTCCAAGTTTCTCGCAATTTTCTCTGCCAAAATCTTAGACTGGTTGTAACCTCTTTCCCCTTCCTTCTTCCAGTGCATGGGGACATAGGTTATGACTTGGTCCCTTAAGTTTTTATCCAAAATCTTCTCCGTCATAATTTCAGAAATTATTTCCCCATAAGAAAGTTTTCCCTTAAATTTAAAATCAATAATGAGCCTCCTCATGATGCCAGAGTAAGTTGAAGAAACTATTAAATCATCAAGGCCCTCAATGTCATAATAGTAGGCTGGGTCCTTATTAATTAAGCTAATGCACTCCTGACAAAGACCATAGTCTTCAACTAATCTCCCACATAAGGGGCACTTATCCTCTTTTAATTTCATCTTGGTCCCTCAACTTCTTTCCAAGCTTGGAATACCTCTTGCGAGTCCTATTGTTTTCAATCATCTTCATTAGGTAGTCACTTATGCCCACAAGGACAACTGCCTTTGATGCTCTTGTTATAGCTGTGTAAATCAAATTTCTTGTGAGTAGCATGGGGGCAGCCCTGTAAATTGGAATTACAACTACGGGAAACTCACTTCCCTGAGACTTGTGGATGGTCATAGCATAGGCAAGGGCAAGTTCGTCAAGATTGTCTGAAGAGTACTCAACCCTTCTCACATCATCAAAGACAACTGTCAGCTTTTTATTTTCCTTGTCAATTTTTGAAATATAACCAAGGTCTCCATTAAAGACCCCCTTTTGCTTGTCCTCATAAAATTCATTTTCTATTTTAGATTCCAATTCATAATTATTTTTTGTCTGTAAGACCCTGTCCCCCAACTTAAATTTTTTTCCAAGGACTTCTATAAATTCGTCGCTATCATTTAAGTGGTCTTGAAGAGCGAGGTTTAAGTTTTCAGTCCCATGAACTCCCTTCTTAGTTGGGCTTAGGACTTGGACATCAGCCTGACTCACATTAAAATAATTTGGCAGCCTAGTCTTGACAAGGTCCTTGATAATTTCAAGTCCCTTTACCTCTCCTCTTTCAGAAATCATAAAGAAGTCGCCACGATTTAAGATTGGCATATCCCCCTTGTTGATCAAGTGGGCATTTTTGACAATCATAGACTCTTCCGACTGTCTAAAAATTTCTTCAAGATTGACTGACTCAATAACTCCTGACTCCAAAATATCTGCCAGGACATTACCTGGTCCAACAGATGGAAGTTGGTCCTTGTCACCAACTAGGATCAAGCGAGTTGGTGACTCAATAGACTTTAAGAGAGTTTCCATTAAGAGGATGTCTACCATGGAAACCTCATCAAGAATTAAGACGTCACACTCCAGCTCTTCCACGTTGGCAAAGTCACCGCCAAAACCAATCTCAAGTAGCTTGTGAATGGTGAAGGCCTCTCTTCCCGTCTGCTCCTTCATCCTCTTGGCAGCCCTTCCCGTTGGTGCCGCCAACTTTATCACCTTATCCATAGACTCAAAAATATCTATCAAGACCTTTAGAGTTGTGGTCTTACCAGTCCCAGGTCCCCCAGTTATGACAAAGACCCCCTTGTTGATGGCGTCCTTGACTGCCCTTCTTTGAGTTTTTGAAAGTTCAATATTCCTAAATTTTTCCGTCCTACTAATTTTTTCATCAATATCAAAGCTTTCATCAAAGGAATTGTTTAAATCAATTAACTTGCCTGCAACATAATTTTCTGCTGCCAAGTACCTGGCTATGTAGCAGTTGTACTCTTCCCCATCCCTCTCGACAAAAAAGTTTTTTTCAAGAGTTAATGACCTTGCAATCTCATCGGGGTCATCAAACTTTGTCCCAAGAATTTTTTCTCCAGCCTTGATTAACTTGTCAAGTGGCAAGTAAGTGTGCCCGTCCCTATTGGCAAGCATAAGGGCATACTTAAGTCCTGCTATCCTTCTAAAGTCAGAGTCCTTTTCGATTCCAATAGACTCAGCAATTTCATCAGCCTTCTTAAAGCCAAGCCCCCTCACTCGTCCTATCAAGTCATAAGGGTTTTTCATCACAAGATCTATGGACTCATCTCCATACTCCTTGTAAATTTTTAAAATCACTGAAGCAGGAAGGTTGTACTTAGAGAAGTGAAGGAAGATCTTCCTCATGGCATACTGCTTGTCCAAGGCTTCCTTGATGTCCCTGTATTTTTTCTTTCCAATGCCCTTAATAGACAAGAGCCTTTCAGGATGATTTTCTATTACATCAAGGGTCTGGTCCTTAAACTCCTCAACAATTCTCTCAGCCATCTTCTCTCCAAGGTGAGGTATCATAGCAGAAGAAAGATAAGAGGCAACAGCAGCTTCACCTTCAGGCATAACTTCTTCAAGGTCTGTGAAGGCAAACTGCTCGCCATACTTGTTGTGGTAAGTAAAGTCGCCAGTAAATTTGTATTTTAAGTTTTCTTTAAAAATTGTGGCTGAGCCAACAACTACAAGGTCACCATCACTTGAAAATATTTTTGCAACAGTGTAGCCGTTCTCTTCATTTCTAAAAATTATTTTCTCCACAAGACCTTCAAGACTAATCAATCAAAACACCTCGACAATATTGTATCAAGTAATGGAAAGATTATACAGAAATATTTGTGAGCTTATGCCTATTAAAAAAGAGGTCCCTCAGGACCTCTCTCTTAATAAAAATCTTCGTCATTATTCTTTTGTCTTTCGTACTCATCCCTAAAATTATCGTAGCTGTCTTTAAAGGGATCAGAATACTTTTCTCCATAGGACTCATCTATTCTCCCAAGTGGCTCATTGGGAATAATAATAGCAAGGGCGATGTAGACCCAAATGCTAAGTCCTCCTGGCACAATTAAAAGAAAAGCTATAAGTCTCACAAGTGTGGAGTCCATTCCAAGATACTTTGCTATCCCGCCACAAACTCCTGCAAAAAACCTATCATTTCTCGACCTGTATAACTTTCTCATTTCACACTTCCTTTACAAATCTCATAAGCTAGTAATAAATTACCCCAGAGAAAATTTTTTATTCAAAGTACAATAATAGCTGACCACTTTCCACCATGTCGCCTTCTCTTACTCTTATATCTTTAACTTTTCCATCAATGTTTGCAACAATATTTGTTTCCATCTTCATGGCTTCAGCAACAAAAAGGCTGTCTCCCTTTTTAACTTCGTCGCCTTCAGACACAAGAACTTTTACAATCTTGCCCGGTATTGATGAACCAACTTCCTTTTCATTCTTTGGATCGGCATAAATTTTTTCTTCTCCAAGACTTTCTCCTGCCTTTACAGTTTCGTCCTTGATCTTAATAGTCCTTCTTGATCCATTTATTTCAAAAGTTAGGTTTCTTGTTCCATCTTCTAATAGTTTACCAACTTCAATTAAAGTTACAATTAAAGTCTTACCTTCTTCAAGAGAAATTTCTGTTGACTCGCCTTCCATAAGTCCATGGAAGAATACGTCGGACCCAATTCTTGTTACTTCACCATTTTCTTTTATATAGTCAAGGTAGTCATCAAAGACCTTTGGATATAGGGCTGAAGAAATTATATCTTCTTCACTTGGACTTATTCCCTTATCTTCCAAATGTCTTTTAATTTTATCAAAGTCCTCATCCTCTAAGAGTTCTCCAGGTCTTTTTGTAATTGGACTTTCTCCCTTAAGAATCATTTTTTGTAGGTCCTTAGGAAAGCCTCCATAAGGTTGACCCATCATACCCCTAAAGTAAGTCATAACAGAGTCAGGATAGTCGAGGTTCTTGCCCTTTTCCAAAATATTTTCTGGAGTGAGTTCATTTTGCACCATAAAAATGGCAAAGTCCCCAACCATTTTTGATGAAGGAGTAACCTTTACAATATCTCCCACCATTTCGTTGACTCGCTTGTACATTTCCTTAACGTCCTTAAACTTGTGACCAAGTCCAAAGGATTCAACTTGTGGCTTTAGGTTTGAATATTGTCCCCCAGGAATTTCATACTTATAAATTTCTGTAGAACCTGACTTCAAATCAGATTCAAAGTTTGCATAAACTGGTCTAACTGCAGCCCAATATTTTGAAATATCCTCTACCTTGTCTAAGTCGATTTCTGTATCCCTTTCAGTGTTTTTAAGGGCAGCGACAACTGAGTTTAGGGCAGGTTGTGAAGTAAGCCCACTCATAGAGTTAACTGCTGTGTCAGCAATATCAACTCCAGCTTCAGTTGCCTGCAAGATTGTGGCAACCCCGTTGCCAGTTGTGTCGTGAGTGTGAAGGTGGATTGGAAGACCCACTTCTTCCTTTAAGTTCTTGATTAACTTCTTAGCTGCATAAGGTTTTAATAGACCAGACATATCCTTGATGCCGAGAATTTGTGCCCCAGTCCTTTCAAGTTCCTTGGCAAAGTCAACATAATACTTAATAGAATACTTGTCCCTCTTCTCATCAAGGATGTCCCCAGTGTAGCACATTGTTGCCTCTGCAATTTTCCCATTTTCAAGCACTTGGTCAATAGAAAGCCTCATACCGTCAAGCCAGTTAAGTGAATCAAAAACCCTAAAGAGGTCAACCCCATTTTTCGCAGACTCTTTTATAAACTTAACAACAACATTGTCTGGATAATTTTTGTAGCCCACTGTGTTGTTGCCACGAATCAGCATTTGCAAAAGCATATTTGGCATCCTTTCACGAAGGAGTCTCAACCTTTCCCATGGATCTTCGTGGAGGAACCTATAAGCAACATCAAAGGTTGCCCCGCCCCACATTTCTACAGAAAATAACTTGTCCATGTTGTAGTTCATAGCCTCAGCAATCTTCACAAGGTCAATAGTCCTCATCCTTGTAGCCATAAGTGATTGGTGGGCGTCACGCATACTTGTATCAGTTAAGAGAAGCTTCTTTTCCTTTAGGATATGATCCTTAATTCCATCAGGTCCAAGTTCATCAAAAATTTGCTTGTAACCCTTGAAGTCCTTCCTTTCAAAACTTGGAACTTGAGGAACATCAAAATTTTTCTCAAGAGTCTTAGTGTCATTGACAACTCTCTCTCCAATAATTTTCATTAGTCTAAGTTCCTTGTCCTTGGAAGACTTAATCTCAAACAACTCTGGATGCTCTTCGATAAAACCTGTGTCGCAAGTTCCCTCTTCAAACTCTTTGGTATTTAAAACATTTAACAAGAAACCAATATTAGTCTTAACTCCACCAACCTTTAGTTCAGAAAGAGATCTCTTTGCCTTTCTTATGGCATCCTTCCAAGTCCTTGCCTCAGTAATTACCTTTACAAGAAGAGAATCGTAATAAGGCGAAATCACTGCACCAGTAAAGCCGTTGCCACCGTCAAGCCTTACCCCAAAACCAGAAGATGACCTGTATAAATTAATTTGCCCAGTGTCTGGCATAAAGTTGTTGAGAGGATCTTCTGTTGTGACACGACATTGGATAGAAAAACCCCTGTGGTCAATGGCATCTTGACTGCTGATTCCAATTTCTTGGCTGTCAAGCCTGTAGCCCATGGCAACAAGAATTTGTGACTGAACAATATCAATGTCAGTGCACATTTCTGTAACAGTGTGCTCAACTTGGACTCTTGGGTTAACTTCTATAAAGTAGTGGTCTCCCTTGGAGTCAACTAAAAATTCAACAGTCCCAGCGTTAGAATAACCAATAGACCTTGCAATCTTAAGGGCATCTTGGCAAATTTCTTCTCTTAGTTCCACTGGAAGAGAAAAGGCTGGAGTGTATTCAATAACCTTTTGGTGACGTCTTTGGATAGAGCAGTCCCTTTCATAAAGATGAACAATGTTGCCATACTCATCTCCCAAAATTTGCACTTCAATGTGCTTTGGCTTGTGAAGATACTTTTCAATAAACATTGAGTCATCCCCAAAGGCTTTTTTTGCTTCGTTCTTGGCAGATTGGAACTTATCCAAAAGTTCATCTTGGCTCTGGGCAATTCTCATGCCCCTTCCGCCACCACCAGCAGCAGCCTTAATCATAACAGGATAGCCGCAAGACCTTGCAAAGAGAAGAGCCTCTTCCTCGTTGCGAATAGGTTTCTCAATCCCAGGAATAGTTGCAACACCAGCTTCCTTTGCAACAATCTTTGAAGTGATCTTGTCCCCAAGCTTTTCCATAACCTCTGGACTTGGTCCAATAAAAGTAATCCCCTCTTCCTTACACTTCCTTGCGAACTCAGGATTTTCTGACAAAAATCCGTAGCCAGGGTGGATGGCATCAACACCCTTCTTCTTTGCAAGACTAATTATCTCGTCAATGTCTAGGTAGGCATCAAGAGGTGACTTGCCCTTGCCAATCTCGTAAGACTCGTCAGCCTTTGTCCTAAAGAGTGCCAGTCTGTCCTCTTCAGAATAAATGGCAACAGAGCGAATCCCCATTTCTCTTGCTGCCCTGAAAATTCTAATGGCAATCTCTCCACGATTAGCAACTAAAATTCTTTTGAACTTCTTCATAATTTCCTCCCTTTTAGTTTTAGATATTATACATCAAAAACAAAGTAAATTGTAGAAGTAATGTATAAGGAATTGGTCACACAAAAAAGAACCCTCTTGCGAGGGCTCTTGTAAAACGATATAAAATTATCTCTTTGAGAATTGAGGAGATTTTCTAGCCTTTTTAAGACCGTATTTCTTTCTTTCCTTCATTCTTGGATCTCTTGTTAGATATCCTGCTTTTTTAAGAACTGATCTGTATTCTGGATCTACTTCTAGTAGGGCTCTAGCAACGCCGTGTCTAACAGCTCCTGCTTGTCCTGAGTATCCTCCACCGATTACTTTTACGATTACATCGAAGGATGCTTCTGTTTCTGTAAGTTCTAGTGGTTCTTTTGCAACTATTCTTAGTGTTTCAAAATCAAAGTATTCTTCGATATCTTTACCATTGATAATAAATTTTCCATTGCCAGGTAGAAGTCTAACTTGGGCGATGGATTTTTTTCTTCTTCCAGTACCTCTGTATTGTATAGTTTCCATTCTTACCTCCAATTAAAATTCATAAACTTCAGGTGCTTGTGCTGCGTGTGGATGTTCGTTTCCAGTGTAAACTTTAAGTTTTTTGATCATCTTTCTGCCTAGTCTGTTCTTAGGAAGCATTCCCTTAACTGCTAGTTCGATAACTTTTTCTGGTCTCTTTTCCATCATTTCTGCGTACACAATTTCTTTTCTTCCACCTGGGTATCCAGTGTGATATGCGTGAATTTTTTGGTTTAGTTTGTTACCTGTCAATACTACTTTGTCTGCGTTTATAACGATAACGAAGTCTCCACAGTCCACATGTGGTGTAAAGATAGGTTTTCTCTTTCCTCTTAAAACACTTGCAATTTCTGATGCTAATCTACCAAGGATTTTTCCTTCGGCGTCGATAACATACCATTTTCTTTCAACTTCATTTGCTTTAGCCATATAGCTTTTCAATGAATTTTCCTCCTAAATAGTTTAAAAATTATTCCGGGGCTTTTTAAACATGACACTTATTTTAGACTATTAAGTCTATCTTGTCAATATTTATGGGAATTTTTCTTAAATACTTTCTCTTTCTTTTTCGATGTTTACATTTTCAAGTGGTGTTGGATAAGCTGAGTCCTTCTTGAATTTTTCAATTTGCTTCTTAACTCTATTTACTGAAGCTATTGTTCCCACTCCTGCTACACATCCACCTGGGCATGCCATACCTTCTAGTAGGTAGCCGTCTAGCTTGCCTGCCTTGGCAATTTTTAACATCTTCTTACATTCTGCAAGGGTATGTGCTCCTTGGATGTGGATGTCTCTTTCTGGTGCAAGTTTTTCTGCTACTACTTTTACTGATTCGGCTACGCCACCTGCTATTGGGTATCCTCTACCAAGGGCTGATCCGTCATCTACTACTTTTTCTACTTTTATTTCTGATGGTTCTATGTCCTTTGCTACGAACATTCCCATTAGTTCTTCAAAGGTTATTACAAAGTCTACGTCTGATTTTACCTTTGTATCTATGGCTTCAAGTTTCTTTGATGTACATGGTCCTATAAATACTACTACTGCATCTGGGTCCTTGGCCTTTATGTGGTTGGCTGTGTATCTCATTGGTGAGCCTGAGTCTGATACTTGTTCAAAGAATTCTGGGAATTCATTTTTTATCATTAGGGTCCAGGAGAAGCAACAGCTTGTACCCATAAATGGAATGTCTTTTGGCACTCTTTCTAGGTATTCTTTTGCTTCGTGTAGTGTTGTAAGGTCGGCTCCAAGGGCAACTTCTAGTACATCTTCAAAGCCTAGTTGTTTTATTGCTTCTATTATTTGTTCTGCACTTACGTTGGCACCAAATTGTCCTATGTAGGATGGTGCTATGGCTCCGTAAACTTTCTTGCCTGATTTGATTGCCTTTATAAGTTGGAAGATTTGTGTCTTGTCTGAGATTGCTCCAAAAGGACATTCTGCTATACATCTTCCACAAGCTACGCACTTTTCATGATCTATTTCTGCTCTGCCAAATTCGTCTGATGAAATGGCATTAACCCCACAAGCAGCTGCACATGGTCTGTCGTACTTTACTATTGCAGAATATGGACAAGCGTCATGGCATCTTCCACATCTTACGCATTTATCTTTGTCGATAATTGTTCTATCTTTACCCATAGAAATGGCATTGACTGGACAAACATTTATACAAGGGTGGGCTATACACTTTCTACAATTGTCTGTTGTGTAGTATGCCTTTGTTGGACAAGCTTCGCAACCAAATTTTATTACGTTTATTAGTGGTTTTTGGTAAGCGTTGGTGTCTATATCAACCTTGTCAAAGCCGTCTGTTACATTTTTAAATACGCCAATCTCTCTAACATCTAGCCCCATCGCTAGTCTAAGTCTTTCGTCGACAACTGCCCTTTCTCTAAAAATATCACTTCTATATTTTGCCACTTCGCCAGGTACTATCTTGTAGCTGGATTCTTCCAGGGCAGATATATCTAAATCATTATAGGCAATTCTTGCAACTTCAGCAAAAACTTTTCTTCTGATGTCGACAAGTGTTCCATAAATTTCTTTCATCGTTTCCCCTTATTACTTATATTCTTAATTTATCAATTATTTTTGCACTAACTTCTTGTGCAGTAGCCTTTAGCATTATCTCGTCGTCTACGATGACAACTGGTGATGCTTCGTTGTTGTGAATCTTGCAATAGTTTAGACAATGTGCAAATTCAATTTCTAAGTTTTCAGCAGAACATAGTTCGGACTCTGGTCCGCACAAATGATCTTGTAAGTACTCTACTGCATCGTAAATAGCATTTGCTCCCATAAGAGTGCATCTAGCACCCATACAAATAGTAACTTTCATATATCCTCCTCATCACTCTATAAGGATAGTTTAACATTTAACAATCATTTCTTCAATCATTATAATTAATTTATGATAATTATATTAAAAGTGCTAAAATATAGAAGAGGTGGAATATGAAAAACATTGAAATTTTAAAAAATTTGACTCTCTTTAAGGGCCTTGATGATGAAGAGTTAATAGAAATAAAAAAATATTTATCTGATGTGAAGACTTATGAGTCAAGAGAAATTATTTTTACTATTGGTGATGAGATAAATTATTTTGGCATCCTACTAAGGGGTCAAGTGGACTTGTCTCTTGAAGACGTCTTTGGCAACAAGGCAATCTTATCAAAGTTAACTGGCCCTGCCCTCTTTGCCGAGTCTGTCTTGATAAGAGATGTGGGCGAGATCCCTTTGTCTGTGGTGGCAGCTTGTGACTCTGAAGTTATTTTCTTTGACTACAAGGCTTACAAGTCATCAGCTTCATCTTCTCTATTAAAGGTCCAAGACAATCTAATAAAAATCTTGGCGGGTAAAAATTTATTTATGCGTGACAAGCTTAACCTACTTAGTCTTCCTTCATCTCGTGCCAAAATTTTATATTTTCTATCTAGTGAGGCTCGCAAGAGGAAGTCAAAATATTTTACAATTGATTTTAACATTAGCGAGCTTGCACAGTTTTTGAACTTGAATCGGTCTTCACTATCTCGTGAACTTTCGAAACTAAAAAAAGAAGGCCTCATTGATTATCACAACAAGACCTTCCGCATTTTATAATTTTATTTTCTTTTTCAATTTTAAAATTTTAATTAATAATTTATTCTTTGTTTTGATGGGCTACTCTTGCACAGGCTGCTGCAGCTATGGCTGCCACCAAGTCATCGGCAAAAGTAGTCACTCTTTCTACTTTTTTCTTTTCATCTAAGTCTTTGATTATGCCAATTTTTTTCTTATCAAGATAACCAAAGTTTGTAAGACCAATTGTCCCATACATATTTACAATCCCAAGGGTAAGTATCTCATCAATTCCATAAAGTCCCTCGTCATCTCTTATTATTGATAGCAAGGGTTCAGGTAGCTTGCCTTCATTTGCCAAGTCGTCTAGGGCAAGTCCTGTTAGGATTGCGTGGATAGATTCCCTCTTCCTAACAACACTTTCTACACTTTCAAGGCACCTTTCCAGACTTAAATCACTAATATAATCTCCTTGAAGCTCTTGGACAAGTTTTGCAATTTCTATTAACTCTATTCCAAAGTCCTCTAGTCTCTTGACTGTAAGTTGGTAGAGTTCTTCCATGTCATATTTATATAATTTATCCTTCATAGATTCTCCTATCTTCTTCTCATTCTCGCCTTGCTTCTTCTCATCATCTTGGCTCTTGAAATTTTAATTGAGATTCCATAGATAAATCCAGGAACAAGACTTGCTACAAAAAGGCTTAGGGGGTTGTAAGCAATCCCCAAAATCTTAATAGCATAAACCTGTGGCATCAAAAAGAATTCTAAGGGGAACTTCCAATAGGACCCTCCCACTGACCTTGAAAAGACTTCTCTTCCCAGGCCCACAAAGGCAAAGGCAAATAGGACAAGACCAATTAGCCAGATTAAATTGCCTGCTAGAAAGTCCAAGCTCCTTGCATTCTTCTTTGATAGTCCCTTGCCAAAATTAAAGTAGAGGATCAGAATAAGGGCCACTAAAATAACTCTAAAGGCAAGGTTGCCATAGACAAGGTTCCTCACTTGGCTGGATAAGTTAATCAAGCAAGCAAGGGCAAAGGTTATAAAAACTATTAAGATGTGAAAAATTAAAGCTCTAGTGTTATTTCTCATCTCAGGACCTACTCATTAATATATTTGCTTGCATTTTCTGTTGCCTTTATATTCATATCCTTGTCTACCCAAATAATTGCAGCACCAGTTTTGTCTGACAAGGCTTGTATTTCCTCGTCACTTGAATTAAAGGCAGCAGTTGATAGGAAGTCACAAAGGCCAGAGTCTTCTTTGATTACAGTTGCGGACTTGATTTCATGGGCTGGCTTCAAGGTATCAGGGTCGATGATGTGGCAGTATCTCACGCCGTCAAGGTCAAAATACCTTTGGTAGTCACCACTTGTAACTATGGAAGTGTTAGTAACATTTAAGGATGTCAAAATATTTTCAGGACTTTCTAAATTTGGGTTTTGAATTCCAATATTGAAGTTGTCCCTGCCATCTATTGGCCTACCAATAATTCTAACATTACCACCAGCAGAAATTATAGAGGACTTAACTCCCCTATCTTCAAGTTCTCTTGCCACAAGTTCAGTTGCAAATCCCTTGGCAGTCGCACCAAGGTCAAGTGCCATTCCCTTTTCAAGGTAAACTTCATTTTTCTCTTCATCTAGTTTAATCTTACCTACGTCTGTAAAAGGACGTAACTTTTCAAGTTCCTTATCACTTGGAAGGGCCTCACCCTTTAGGGCAATGACTTCTTTCTTAGTCTTACCTCCATCGTAAAGTTCGCTGAACTCATTCCAAAGTTTTGTCACAGGTCCCAAGGCAATGTTTGTGTTGTGAGAAATGTTGTTGTAGTCGTCAATAGAATCCTTGATTAGTTTAAACAAGGTGTCATTAACAACCACTGGCTTAATTCCCGCATTGTCGTTAATTGTCTTGACATTTACAAGACCTGGATAAGTCTTGTAGTTGTCAAAAAGTTTGTGAAGTTCTTCATATCTTTCCTTGGCATAAGTCAAGTTTTCCTTAGCAAACTTGTCATCGTCGGTGTAGATGGCAATCTTTACCACTGTGTCGAAAGTGCCGTAAAATTCAATTTCTTGCTTCAAGCCATCCTTGTTGACTTCAATGGAAGCCACCTCTTGGTTTGCCTTTACGTCTTCCTTTTTTATGTTTCCAGCATCCTTGTCCTTGCAGCCAGATAAAAGTAAAAGACCGCTAAGGCATAGTGCCAATAAAGTTTTTTTCATAATATCACCTTTCTCTATAATACCATTTAAGTCGCCATTTTTTCAACAACTTTAAGCTTAGGATCTGGCTTGTGGGACTTGCCCTTCTTTTAAAAGTTTAAAATTTATTTTTAATGGATTTTAATGAGTTGAGATTTTAATTCCTAGCTCCATCCTATATAAGATAAATTTAAAATCTTTTGACCTTTTACCCAATAAAAAAAGTCAGCGGACTGATCCACTGACTAATTTCTCATAAGATTGAAGATTTATTTTTCGTAAACTGGTCTTAAGTATTCCATATATTTTGGATTTTTACCATGTGTTAGGTCTGCAAAAAGTTTTTTAAGTTCTAGACATACCTTGCCTGGTTTTCCATCAGCAACTTTTATATCATCAACTTCAACTACTGGAGCAACTTCCATAGCTGTTCCTGAGAAGAATACTTCGTCTGCGTTGTAAAGTTCTGTTCTTGCAACAGATTTTTCTACACATTCAATTCCTAGTTCTTCTTTTGCAAGTCTCATTACAATATCTCTTGTTATTCCTTCTAGGATGTCATCTGATGCTGGAGGAGTCATTAACTTTCCTTTCTTGTATAGGAAGATATTTTCTCCTGGGCCTTCACATACAAAGCCATTTCTATTTAGTAGGACTGCTTCATCGTAACCGTTTTTTGTTGCTTCAAAGGATGCTAGGGCTGAGTTTAGGTAGCCTGCTGTAGCCTTTGTTCTAGGTGGCAACATGTTATCTGCTATTCTAACCCAAGATGATACCTTTACTTTGAAGGCTTCTCTGTCTATATATTTTCCCATAGGTTGTAAGTAAATAACTACACAGTCATCTTCGTGTCCGTGTAGACTAATGCCAACTGTTTTTCCGTCTTTGTAGGCAATTGGTCTGATGTAAGTTGTTTCTCTAAATCCATTTTTTCTTAGAAGTTCGATTGTGTAATCTGCAAGTTCTTCTGCTGTATAGCCTACTTCTAAGTTAGCAACTTTTGCTGATTGCAAAAATCTCTTGTAGTGATCTACAAGTTTGAAAGCGTAAAGTTGTTCATCTTCTTCGTTCCAGTAAGCACGAATACCTTCGAAGACTCCTAGTCCGTAGTTAACAACTTTGGATCTAATGCTTATAGACACCTTTTCTTCTTCTACTATTTCACCATTATAAAATACATATGATTGGTTCATCTTTCTTCCCTCTCTTTAATTTTTTATTTATTTTTAAGTTGCTCTTTCTTTATCATGTTACTTAAAAATATTAAAATGTATTTTATCACTTTTAAGTGCAAAATTCTAGTATTTTAAAAAAACTTTACCCATAAAATTTTTTCTATCTTTTTTTATTTATTTCTTTTTGTAAGTTTTTCTCTTCATATAGATTTATTTTGACTTATTAATTTTCTATTTTTAAATTTTCACTAAGCCCTTTTGTCTTATGAGTCAAATTTTTTTACTAAGTTGTCAACTTTCATAACTCTATAATTTTTTATAAAGTCATAAACTTTCACTCCTCCATAGTTTTTTATAAGGTCATAATTTTTTACTTCTCCATAGTTTTTTATAAAGTCCTAGTCCCTTATAAGTTTGTCACATCTTCCTCCCTAATCCTTTTTTTGTAAATTCTATTTATCCTCCCACATCTTAGCAACTGTAACTCATAAATCTTCGCAGCAAAAAAGAGACTACAAGTTGTAGCCTCTTCTTATAAATTTGAGATTTAATTTAGATTAAATTTCTGCTTTAATTCTTTGTTCTCTATCAATAGCTTCTATTAGTTTTGGAACAACTGCGTTGATATCTCCAACTACTCCTAGGTCAGCTACTTCAAAGATTGCTGCTTCTGGATCCTTGTTAACAGCTATGATAAGGTCTGAGTCTTCCATACCTGCAACGTGTTGGATTGCTCCAGAGATACCCATTGCGAAGTAAAGTTCTGGTCTAACTGTCTTACCAGTTTGTCCAACTTGGTGATCTTTTGTTATCCAACCAGAGTCTACTGATGCTCTTGATGCAGAGATTTCTGCTTCTAGCTTGTCAGCAAGTTCTTGAAGTGGTTTGAATCCTTCTGGTCCACCAATTCCACGTCCACCAGATACAAGGATCTTAGCTTCTGTGATATCTTTCTTGTGAGATTCTTCTTTTGCAATGTCAACAATTTTAACATTCATATCTGCGTCAGTGAAGTCTACTTTAAATTCTTCAACTTCGCCTTTTCTTGATGGGTCGTTGTCAAGTGCTTGCATTACGCCTGGTCTTACTGTAGCCATTTGTGGTCTAAAGTCTTCACAAATGATAGTAGCCATTAGGTTACCACCAAAGGCAGGTCTTGTCATCATAAGGTTCTTAGTTTCTGGATCTATTTCTAGTTTTGTACAGTCAGCAGTAAGTCCTGTGTGAATTCTTGCTGCTAGTCTTGGAGCAAGGTCACGACCTATTGATGATGCACCGTAGATTACGATTTCTGGTTCTTTGTCCTTGATAATTTTTGTTATTGCCTTTGCGTAAGGTTCAGTAACATATTCCTTTAGCATTGGATCTTCTACTACGATAACCTTGTCTGCACCGTGTCTAATAAGAACGTCTGCGTGGTCTTTTACCTTTTCGCCAAGTAAAACACCAACAACATCTTGTCCTAGGTCGTCAGCAAGTTCTCTTGCTTTTCCTAGAAGTTCTATACCAACTTTTTCAAGTTTATTGTCTCTTTGTTCTATAAATACAAATACATCTTTACTCATTTTAAACCCCCAATTAGATAATATACTTTTCTTGAAGTTTAGCAACGATAGCTTGAGCTGCTTCGTCAGCAGTTAAGTCAGTTAAAAGTACGCCCTTACCTTTACCTTGTTTAGGGAAAGATTTTCTAACTTTTGTAGGTGAACCCTTAAGTCCTATGTTTGCCATGTCAAGTTTGTCTTTAATATCTTCTAGACCCCAAACTTTGATTTCCTTTTGGTAAGCTTCAAATACTTTACCAATTGTCATATATCTAGGTTCTGCTAATTCTGCTATTGCAGTGATTAGGCATGGGAATTTAATATTAATTGTGTGATATCTATCTTCGAATTGTCTCTTAACTGTGATACCTTTTTTGTCATCGTCAAGTTCAAGTTCTTGTACATAAGATACTTGTGGAACTCCAATGTGTTCTGCGATTTGTGGTCCAACTTGTGCTGTATCACCGTCGATTGCTTGTCTACCACAGATGATTAGATCAAAATCTAGGTGTTGAAGTGCTGCAGTGATTGTACAAGATGTTGCCCATGTATCAGCTCCACCAAAGGCTCTATCAGATACTAAAATTCCTTCGTCAGCTCCCATTGCAAGTGCTTCTCTTATTGCTTCTTGAGCTTGTGGAGGTCCCATTGATAGGACTGTTACGTGGATATCTGGGTTTTCATCTTTAAGTCTAAGTGCAACTTCTAGACCTGATTTATCATCAGGGTTTATGATACTTGGCACACCATCTCTAATAAGTGTATTAGTAACAGGGTCAAGTCTAACTTCATTAGTATCAGGTACTTGTTTAATACATACTACTATATTCATTTATATTACTCCTTCCGATTATTTAACGCCCATCCAGCTAGATACAACCATCTTCATTACTTCAGATGTACCTTCGTAAATTTCTGTAATCTTAGCATCTCTCATCATTCTTTCTATTGGATAGTCACGAGTGTATCCGTATCCACCGAATAATTGTAGACATCTTCTAGTAATATCACTAGCTGCATTAGCTGCAAATAGCTTAGCCATTGCTGCAAAGTGTCCATAAGGAAGGCCTGATGATTTAGCATCTGCTGCTCTATAAACTAATAGTTGAGCTGCTTCTGCAGTTGTCTTCATATCTGCAAGTTCAAATTGAGTGTTTTGGAATTGAGAAATTCTTCTGCCGAATTGTTTTCTTTCAGTAGTGTATTTTACAGTTTCATCAATTGCACCTTCAGCAATTCCTAGTGCTTGAGATGCGATTCCAATTCTACCACCATCAAGTGTCTTCATAGCGATAGCGAATCCCTTACCTTCTCTTCCAAGAAGATTTTCCCTTGGTATTCTACAGTCTTCAAAAATAAGCTCACAAGTTGAAGATCCTCTTATACCCATCTTGTCTTCTGGTTCTCCAACAGTAAATCCTGGAGTTCCTCTTTCAACTATGAAAGCTGAAATTCCATGGTTGCCCTTAGATCTGTCTGTCATTGCGATTACAACGAATACATCAGCAAATCCAGCGTTTGTGATAAAGATCTTTGAACCGTTAAGTACATATTCGTCTCCATCAAGTACTGCAGTTGTTCTTTGTCCACTTGCGTCAGTACCAGCACCTGGTTCTGTAAGTCCGAAAGCACCAATTTTTTTACCTGCTAGTAAATCTGGTAAGTATTTTTTCTTTTGTTCTTCTGTTCCGTTTTCATAAATTGGAGCACAGCATAGTGAAGTGTGAGCTGAAACAATTACACCAGTAGTAGCACATTTCTTAGAAAGTTCTTCTACTGCCATAGCGTAAGCTAGGTAGTCAGCGCCTTGTCCACCGTATTCTTTAGGAAATGGTATTCCAAAGAAGCCGTATCTGGCCATTTTTTTAACATTTTCCATAGGAACTTCTTCAGTTGCATCTACATCAGCAGCAACTGGTTCTACTTCATTTTCAGCAAAAGCACGATACATTTGTTGTAATAATAGATGTTCCTTATCCAATTTTAAATCCATTTAAAATCCCCCTAACAATAATTTAAAGAATGTTATTTAATTAACATACGTCGTTTCTATTATATCATTCTGTCCTTGTTTTTCAAGACTTTCTTTAACTTAAAACTTCTATTTAAAACAATTTCCTCTTTCATAAAAATAGAAACTAATAGTAAGAATATTGGCTTAATTTTGAAAACTTTGTCAAGTTATAAAGTCTTTAAGTCTAATAATTTTTCATGAAGTCATAGATCTTCATAAAGCCCCAAGACTTTGGGACAAGGTTTTTTATACATTTCTTAACTTTTCAATTTTAATTAAGCCTTCTTAATCAATGATTCATTGCAAAGAAAAATTCGAAAGATTCCTAACTGTTTTTGGGCAAAATAAAAGGACGGATAACCGTCCTTTCTTTTAAATATCCGCCTTAACAACAAGTACAGATTTCTTTGAATGATTTATTACCTTATTTGATACAGAACCAAGTAGAGTTCTTGAGAAAGCACCTAGTCCCCTGTTGCCCATTATAATAAAGTCTACATTTTTTTCTTCTGCGAACTTACAGATCTGTTCGCCAGGATTTCCTGAAGTGTAAAAAGTTTCTACCTTGAATGGGTAACCCTTTAGATCACTTTCTGCATCCTTAAGTATCATCTCAGCTCTTTCAACATTTGCCTTATCGATTTCAAGTGTGAAGTTGAAGTTCGCTGGATATTGCTCAAAAATAGAAGTTTCTGGTGTTACTGTGAGAATAAGTAGTTCAGCACCTAGCTTTTCTCCCATGTCTCTTGCAACGTCAATTGATTTCTTTGAACTCTTTGATCCGTCAATTGGTACTAATATTTTCATCTTTTACCTCCTATTTATTATTTCTATCTTCATTATACCCTAAGGCTTGGACTTTTAAAATAACAAATCACTTCTTTATAGAATTAAAGTAATAAGTTTAAAATTTTTAATTTTAAAATTTTATAAAGTCTTATTTTCTTATGGCTTTGTAGTCTTTAACTGATTTATATTCTCTTACAACTTTCTTGTCTTTCACTAAGTCCTACTATCTTACAAGTCCATCGTCTTTAATAAAGTCCTAACATCTTACAACTTCATTTTCTTTCATTGAGTTGTTATCATCTTATGACTTCATCAATTTTTATTAACTTGTAACATCTTATGACTCTACTTATTTGAATAGAGTAACAATCCCCCACAACTTAATATCTTTTTATAAAATCTTGCCCCTTCACAACTTCACTAGCCTTTCTTTAGCTCCCCCTTCTCTCTACTTTCAAATTTTTTAATCAAGATAGTCTTATAAAAAAATTTGACAAATATAATAAATAGACTTATTATTAAGTCAAGTGACAAGGTGTCACTTTGGAGGTAATATGGCAAAACAAACTTTTAATAACTTAGACGAAAAGAGAAAAGAAGAGATTTATAAGAGCCTCAAAGAATACTTTGAGGCAGAAGATCTTAAAAAGATTAGCGTATCTGGGATTGTAAAAAAACTTGATATAGCAAGAGGATCCTTCTACCAATACTTTGAGAGCCTTGAAGACTGCTACGACAGTCTACTGCAAAGGGAAACTGGTCAGGTCCACCACAAGTTTTATTTCCTCTACAAGGAAAACAAGGGCGACCTTGAAAGGACCCTTTGGACCTACCGAGATTATTTGGCAGAAGAACTCTACGGCAAAAATTTAAAAAACTTATATGTTGCAAAATTTTTCTTGTTTGAAGATTCCTTTGTCACTCATGGCAAGAACTTTTTGATAAAAAACTTGTCAAAGGACAACTACCACCGCATGGTCTTTATCATGGCGATCTTCCACCAGCTTCTAAAGGAGTCCATTACTAGGGACTATTCCAAGGAAGAATTTTTAGAAGTGTGTGACACCTACATCAAATGGTTGTTAGGAGGTATAAATAATGAATCAATTTGAAATATTTTTTGACGGACTTTACCTAAGTCTAGTCATCTTTCTCGGCATAAGAATGCTTTTGATAAATCACGAGGACAGCAAGACTCTTGGAGCTATGACCCTACTACTTGGACTTGGCGACTCCTTCCACCTAGTCCCAAGAATTATTGCCAACGTCATGGACAACGGCTTTGTTGTTAATTCAACTTCACTCTTTATTGGGACTAGGGTTTCTTCTATTACTATGTCAGTTTTTTATCTCTTGTTTTACTTCTACATCAAGAAGACAAAAGACTTAAAGAATAAGGGACTTGACATCACAATGCTTGGTCTCTTTGTGGCAAGACTTATAACAGTTCTTGTGTCCTTTAAGAGTGACGCCAATATGGACCTCATCTCAAACCTTCCTTTTGTAATCATGGGTCTAATTGACATTGTCCTCTTGTTTAAGAATAGAAATCTTGAGACCTTTAAGAGGCTTTACATCTACGTCTTCTTTAGCTTCCTCTTCTACATCCCCGTAGTTTTATTCAAAAAGGCTTATCCTTCCGTTGGGATGCTTATGATGCCAAAGACTGTTATGTATGTTTTAATTGTCCTAAAGCTTTATAGGAATTTGCAAAGGAACTTTGTTAAGAGGGACCTCATGGAGTATGCCTTCGCCTATCTCCTTTCAGGAATTCTTGTGGGGGCATCTTACAGAGAATTGAGCAAGGTCTTTGAAGTGACAAAGTATATGTCCCTTGCCCACACCCACTTAATTGTTTTGGGTTTTGTCCTTCCAGGTATTTTTTATCTCTTGATAAAAAATTCAGACCTTGCCGATGAAAAAATCAAAAAATTATTTAATCTTTACAATTTGGGAATTTACTTGGCATTCACTTCAATGATTATTCACGGCCTTGTGGATTCACTTATGCCAATGCGACTAACTGAGATAGGACTTATCTCTATAAGTGGAGTGGGTCACATCCTTCTCACAATTTCCATTATCCTACTTGGCACAAGTGCCTTGAGGTCAAGAGAAATTAAAAGAGCTTAATAAATAAAAATAATCTGTTGGGAAACCAGCAGATTTTTTTTGCCATTTTGCATTGGCTTATTGTTTTCTATTATACTTTCTAAGTTTTCTTTTCACTTTACTTTCATCTCACAATTTTTTCTTTACCTTCTCTAAAAGGACAAAAAAATAAGACGGCATAAGCCGTCCTATATCTTTAATTTATTGCCAAACACTTACGTCTTCAGCCTTGTCGCCCTTAACTGCATTGTGTCCATTGGAAGCGTCTATGATTTCATAGTATGCCCAGTGGCTCATTGGCACGTCAGAGAATTTCTTCAAGCTGTTTGCATTTACATTTGCAAAGGAAGTTGCCTTAGTGTTTCTTCCAAATACAGAGTTTAGAACTGTAACAGCTTCTGCTCTTGTAAGTTTTTGATCTGGTTTAAATGTTCCATCAGAGTAACCCTTGATTTTTTTACTGCCATAAAGTTGTTCGATAGCATTAGATGCCCAGTGACCCTTTACATCCTTGAAGTTTGAAGATCCTGGATAACCATCTTTAACAAATACAGCAATCATTTGTGCAAATTCTGCCCTAGTGATTCCTTGGTTAGGTTTAAATGTTCCATCAGAGTAACCCTTGATGAAGCCCTTAGATACTGCAAAGTTGATTTCATCAGAATACCAATTGTTGTTGGCATCTTTAAACTTAGTAGTTGGGTTCTTAGGAAGTTCTTTTCCTTCATTAACAAGTCTTACAAACATCCTAACAGCTTCTGCTCTTGTAACTTCCTTGCCTGGTTTAAATGTTCCGTCAGGATAGCCTGCTATATAAGAAGGTTGGTTTACTTCAGCAGTAGCCTTTGCTTCTTGACCTGCAATCTTAACTTCAGTAGACCTAGAAGTTTTTCCAGATTCCTTAGCTTCAACCTTAATAGTTTCGCCTGCTACTAGGGCTCTGTTTAGGCTGATGTTGTAAATACCAGTTGAGCCTGCAGTTGTTCCACCAAGTCTTACTCCATTTGCATCGTAAACAGTAACATCTGCATAAGGACCTACATTACCTCTTACAAAGCTTGCTCCAGCAGAAAGTGCATTTACAACTGGAATCATTGAGTAAGTAGAATTACTTGTAGAAGTTCCATTTACATAGTATTCTAGACTTCTTGAAGTTGAAACGTATGGAGAGTTCCAAGATACATTGAAGTAGCCATCAGAATCTATTTTACTAGAGCCTAGATAAGTTCCATCGTCATAAACATAAACTGTTCTTGTCTTGTAACCCTTTAGGTAACCAGATGCTGAGTAGTTTGTTCTTGAAATGTCAGTTGGATAAACTCTAGCGTCGTATCTGTTGTACCACCAGTCACGTCCATAGTAACCTGAGCCAACTAAAGTTTTTGTTGCATCATTAAATCCAGTCTTTGAAACCTTAATTTCAACCTTATAGATTCTTCCATAATAATTGTCTAGGTATTCTTTGGAGCCATTACTTAGTTTGTAGTATGGACGACCGTCTAAGTCTGTATAAACTTTCTTTCCTTGATAAGTTTCCCAATCATACCAGTAATTCTTTCCATAATATTTAGAGTCTCTTAAATCGAAGCTATAATCACCATTAGAATTAGTATAAACTCTGTCCCAATAGCTTCCATTAACATAGATTTCAACTGTGGCATCACCTACACTATATCCGTTTAAGTCTCTTACCTTGCCAGTGAATTTTCCATTGCTATATTCATTGGAAGTGATGTCGAAGTTTGTTGATTTTCTATAAATTTCTCTTTGTTCAGCCTTGTGTTCTTCTGTTTCTTCCAACTTAGCGTAAAGTTCTGTGTTTTCAGTTATTTTTTTATTAGGATCAAAAGGAGTATTTAATTCTTTATCTATATACCAACCACTGATAGTATATCCATCCAAATTAGGCTTTGATGGCTTTTCTGATTCCTTTACAACTTCATTGTTATTTACCTCTATAGTCTTTAAAGTTTCTTCACCATTTTTGAATGTTACTGTAAACTTTGTAGTATTTGTATCTGTTTGAGATTGAGTTCCTGATCCTCCACCGCCTTGTGTTCCACTTTGTCCACCAGTTTGTACTGTTGGGTTAGCTTGGTCACTTGTTGCTCCAGCAGATTGATTATCTGCAAATACGTTAAATGGAATTGATGTTACCATTACTCCTGCAAGCAATAGTCCTAATATTTTATTGTTTTTCATAAGTTTCCTCCTATCTAAAATATTTTCTGTTAAAACATTTTCCTTGAGCCTATTATACCCAAAACAATTGAAATTTCATTACAATTTACAAAATTTTAATAAATTTAATTCTTTTGTAACATAAAGTAGATAAACCTATGCGAGTGTATCTTTTGAGTAAACTATTTGTTAAGTCATAAATAATTTTTCGTGAGCTTCTCCCTAACAAATAAAAAATAATTTTTCATAAGCTAGGACTTAATAAAAAATAAAATTTTATTTATCACAAGCCAATAAAAAATGCAAATAAAAAAGGCAACCCTTAGATTGTGGTGACCCCATAAAGTTGGACCTAATACC
>NZ_KQ960191.1:0-1033 GCF_001553125.1 Peptoniphilus sp. DNF00840 | reverse complement strand
AAATAAAAAATAAAAACTCATACTAACTTCGTGTAAAATGTTAATAACGACAAAAACACACACGGAGGTTAATATGAGCTATAAACATCTTACACTAAACGAAAGAAATAAGATAGAGGTATTAAACAAAGAGGGCTATTCTTCTAGAAGAATAGCGAAAATTTTAGGATGTCATCATTCCACAATAGCTAGAGAGCTTAAAAGATGTGATACTGAATACGAAGCTGACCTAGCAGAAAAAGATAAAGAATCTAAATCATCATTAAAAGGAAGAAAAACTAAAGTAACTTATGAAATATTAGAAAATATCAAAGAAAAGCTTAATTCTAAATGGTCACCTGAGCAAATTGTAGGTTGCCTTTATAAAGGAATATTAAGCTTTAAAACAATATATAACTGGATTTATTCTGGAGTAATAGATTTTGATATTTCAAAATTAAGAAGAAAAGGTAAGTCTAGAAAAAGCAAAGAAACAAGAGGAAAATTTAACATAGGTACATCTATAAGAAAAAGACCAAAAAACATAAAGTATAGGGTTTCCTTCGGACACTGGGAACTTGATACAGTTGTGTCTTCTAGAGGAAAAAGCAAAGGGTGCTTAGCAACATTTGTTGAAAGAAAAACAAGGTTTTATATAGCATTACCAATGAAAGATAGAAGCAAAGATTCAATGTTTGAAGCAATCAATAAACTTGTTAAATCACTTCCAAAAGAAGCCTTAAAAAGTTTTACATCAGATAGAGGAAAAGAATTTGCTTGCTATGATGAAGTTGAAAAGCTTGGAATAGACTTTTACTTTGCTGACCCATATTCAGCATGGCAAAGAGGAAGTAATGAAAATTCAAATGGTCTATTGAGAGAATATTATCCTAAAAAGACAGATTTAGCAGAGATATCTGAAGAAGATCTTATTAAAAATTTAATGGAGCTTAACAGCAGACCTAGGAAATGTCTAAATTATCAAACTCCATTTGAATTATTTTTACATGAACTTAGTTTAATTTAGGTGTCGCAATATTATTTGCAATTCATC
>NZ_KQ960190.1:0-72089 GCF_001553125.1 Peptoniphilus sp. DNF00840 | reverse complement strand
TTCAAAAGTGGCTAACTTATTGTTGCAATTTAGAGAATTAAAATTTATTTTCCAAACTCTCAATAAAATAATCTCTTTACTTCGTTTCTCATTCTTATCCTGCCGGCGTGGTAGGCAACTTTGCCAGCTCTTTTTGGGTTTAAAATAGGGGTTAACTTGCTAAGTCTTATTCTCCTTTTTCTCTTGGGTTTTATAAGCCTTATAAGGGCTATTAATTTTATTAAACTAGATAATTTTCTCATACTTCCTCCTAATGTCTTTTCTTTCTCTTTTTGCTAGAAGTTTTTGCCTTATCTGTAGATTTCTTTGCACTCTTATCTTTCTTCTTTGATGAAGACTTGTCACTCTTGGAGTCAGACTCATCGCCATGTTCATTGTACCATTCTCTTGTGTGGATGTTGCAATAGGACTTAGGTATTGTCATGTAGTCATCTGGGTAAATTCCATAGTGGTCTTTGGGGTCATAGCCTTCCTTTCTCTCAAAGAGAACTGTGTAAAGGACAGATTCACTTGGACAGAATTGGTTGGCAAGCTTGCCTGAGTCCTTACATATCAAATATTTTTTAAATAAGTCGTCGTGGTCCTTTGGTTCTGTCCCAGAAATAAATTTTTCTGTGTAAGATGCTCCTGCGTAGTCGCTTAACTTTGTTGCAAGCTTTCCACTCTTTGATGAAATTTTTCTTGTGACAATGTAGGAAGGATCTTCATCAAACTTTTCTTTTTCTCCAATGCCCTTCGCCATCTTGTTAAAAACATTTATGGCATCTTGACTCTTTGCTGCAAGGGAAATCTTTGGAGAGTCTGCTCCCAACCAGAAGGATACTGTGTGAGACCTTGTAAAGGCATTTACAAAATAATCTGAATTGGTTTTATTTTGTCCCAAATAGGCTCCCGTTTCTGAAGAATTAATTTTTGCTCCTCTGGCATTTCCTGATTTTTCATTGCCAATAAAGGCATCTCTTAAGAGGTAGGATGATTTTTCATCGAAGAGCCTCTTATTTTTATGTGAGTTGTCAATAATTATGTTGCCACTAGGGTCTTCAATTTTTAAAATTCCCGTTTCTTCCTTGTAAACTCCATCATTGGCAATAGTTTGGTACATTTTTGATAGGTCGGACAAGCGAAGCCCCACTTGCATATTGCCAAGGGCAAGGGAGTCAAGGTTCTCGTCGTTTTTATTTTTGTTATCCTTATGGGAGATGAAGTAGTCCTTGTTTTCTTCATCAATGATATTAAACTTCTTTAGGGCATCCATTGCCTTGTCCTTGCCAAGCTCTTGCAAGATTGTGGCAGGGATTACATTGGATGATGCTTCCAAGGACTTGCGAAGGGTCATAAGCCCCTTGAAAGACTTATAATAATTTGCTGGCCAAAAGTTTCCGTCAACAGTTATTGGCACGTCATCGTAGACTGTCCCCAAAGTCTTACCAGACTCAAGGGCTGGAAGATAAACTGTGAAAGGTGTGAGGGCAGAGCCAGGTTGCCTATAGGAATCTGTGGCACGATTTAAAATTTTTGAGTTTTTTGTTCTCACATCAAGGCCACCAATGATGCCTTCCACAAAACCAGTTTCGTTATTAACTGCAATCATAGCAGATTGTGGTTGGATAACAGGGTCCTTGTTGTAGTCAAAATACTTGTTAGAAATAATTAAATTTTCATTTTCAATTTTATAAAAGTCAGGGAAATCTTTTAAGTAGTCGCCGTCAATAATCAAATAATTATTTTTTAATTCGCCGGCTCCTTCTTCAATTTTAAGTCCCCCAAGTTCATAGGTCCTAAGAATTTTATCCTCGCCAAGTTCATAGGCATCTATGATGTCAATTTTTTGTCCTGCATCTTTAAAGTAGAGACTCTTTATCTTTAAGTCCCCGTGAGATGAAATGCTGTAAAAAGATTTTGGGATAACAAGGTTGAACTTGTCATCGAGAATATTTTCTCGAGCAAAGTACAAGATCTCGTCGCCAAAGATAATATTTTTCCACTCATCGAAGTTTAAATTCAACATCCTAGATCCACCGGATGATGAATAATTTAAGAGGAGCTTTTGGAAGTCTTGGTACTTATTCTCTAGGTCCTTTTGGATGTCCTCGTCAATTGTAGAATAAACCTTGTAGCCACCTGTAAAGAGTTTGTGTTCTCCTTCCTCTTGACTAATATCATAGAAGTCGGCAAGATATCTTGAAGCTTCTTTCTTTATGTAGTCTGTAGAGTAGGTAGACATAGTGTGATTTTTAAAATTTTTTGGATTTATGTCAGACACGATGTCAAAGTTTTTTGCCTTTTCATAGTCAGCGTCATTTATGTAGCCAAGCTCATGCATCCTCATGAGGACAGTCTTTTGCCTCTTAAAGGCATCGTCATTTAAGACCATGTAGAGGTCCTTGCCATCAACCTCACGAGTTCCAATTACCCTGAAGTTGTCTTCCAAGTATTCTGATGGGACAGACTTAAAGGGCGAATAATTTGTTGGTGACTTTGGAATAGATGCAAGAAGGGCAGCTTCTGCTATGTTTAAATCCACAGCAGACTTTGAAAAATAAGTTTGGGCTGCAGCTTCAATCCCATAGGCACCTTGACCAAGATTAATTCTATTTAAGTAAGCTTCTAGGATTTCATCCTTAGTCAAAGCTTCTTCAACGCGAAGTGACAAGTAGGCTTCCTGAATTTTTCTGCCAAGAGTTTTTTGGTTTGTGAGGTAGACTGAACGAACTAGCTGCTGAGTGATTGTTGATCCGCCACGCATTAGTGAACGTGATTTTATATTTGCAGCAATAGAAGATGCAATCCCAATGGGGTCAAGTCCCTTGTGCTTGTAGAATCTGTGGTCCTCAATGGCAACAAAGGAATTTCTTACGTCCTTGGGTATGTCTTTTATGTCAATAAGACTTCTGTACTCAAGAGATTCAATTTTTTCAATTAAATTTCCATCCTTGGAATAAATGTAGGAGCTCTGATTAAAAGAGGAGCTCAAATTATTTAAGTCAGTGGCAGGAGTTTTTGAAATTATTGAAACTATGAGGGCAGAAAAAAATGAAATAGATAAAACAAAAATTAAAAGTAAGACCAAGAGACCTATTTTTATTTTTTGTTCTTTATTTAAATTTTTAAAATTATTTTTTAATTCTCTTAAGTTTTCCATATTTTCTCCTTTTTACAATTATAACATTTTAACAAGCTAAATACTATTAGACGGTTTTTGAAAGTGGATGCGATGTAGTATAATGTAAATTATGGATAATGTTTATTTAGAGAATTTAAATTCAAATAAAAAATTAGAGAGAGTTATAACTGTTGGAACTAATATTGGGGCATACCCTCACAGTCTTGAAACTTCTATGAAGGAGTTGGCAGAACTTGTCTACGCAGACGGTGCTGAAGTTGTGGGAGAGGTTACGCAAAATATTTATAAGTTCAATCCAAAGTATTTAATTGGGTCTGGTAAGGTTGACGAGATTAAAGAAATGGTTGAGCTCTTAGAAGTTGATGCAGTTGTCTTTAACGATGAGCTCTCTGGTATCCAAGTTAGAAACTTGGAGAAGAGAATTAAGAAGAAGGTAATTGACAGGACCAACCTAATCTTAGATATATTTGGTCTGCGTGCCACAACTTATGAGGCCAAGCTTCAAGTTGAACTTGCCATGTTGGAGTACCAACTCCCAAGACTTTTGGGTATTGATGGTTGGTCAAGGACTGGTGGTGGAATTGGTACCAGGGGACCGGGTGAGCAAATTATTGAAACCGATAGGAGAAGACTCAAGAGAGAAATCGACAAGATTAAGGAGAAGCTTGAGAAGGCAAAGAGGACTAGGGATACAACAAGGGAGCGAAGGATTGGCTCTAACATTCCCATTGTGTCACTGGTGGGTTACACCAACGCAGGCAAGTCTACAATCTTAAATAGATTAAAGGATGAAGAGTCGGGAGAGGTTTCTGTAAAGAATATGCTTTTTGAAACTCTTGACCCATCTTCAAGAAAGGCTAGGCTCCTTTCAGGGCGTGAGTTTATAATTTCTGACACAGTTGGATTTGTTTCTAAGCTTCCAACAAAAATCGTCGAGGCTTTTAAGTCCACACTTGAAGAAATTAAGTATTCGGACTTAATCCTCCACGTCATTGATGCATCAAGTGAGGATTTGGAGATCCAGTACAAGACAACTATGGAAATCCTAAAGGACATTGAGGTCTTGGACAAAAATATTATTACAGTCTTTAACAAGGTGGACAGGGTTGACCTCTATGACATCAACTTGCCATTACCTGTTATGCCAGACAAGAAGGTTTATATTTCTGCCCTTAAGGATGAAAATATGGACTCACTTTTAAAAATTATTGAGGACAATCTCGATGAAAAATATTATGATGTGAAATTAAAATTTGCCTACGGTGACACAGACATCCTCTACAAGCTAGTGGAAAAATTCGATGCAAAACCTGCCTATGAAGAAGATGGAATTTACTTGGACCTTAAGCTTGAAGAAAGAGAATACGAAAAAGTAAAGGATTATGTTGTAAATGTATAAGACAATTTTAAAAGATGCAAAGGCTGAAGTTGAAATTAAAAAATCAATTTTCATTGGTCATGCCTTTTTTGTAAAAAGTGAAGATGAGGCCCTTGAAATCTTAGGTAAGGTCAAGGAAGAACACAGGTCTGCAACCCACAACTGCCACGCTTATATAATTGGCGAAGATGGACTGACACAGAGGTATTCTGATGACGGAGAGCCTTCAGGCACAGCAGGAATCCCTATGCTTGAAGTCTTAAAAAAAGAAGACATGAGAAATGTCCTTGTCATTGTCACTCGTTACTTTGGTGGGACCAAGCTTGGAGCAGGTGGTCTTGTTCGTGCTTATACAGAGGGAGTTGTCAAGGCCCTTGATGAGGCAAAAAGGTGCATAAGAAAAAATTTTACCAGGACAAAAATTATTTACAACTACACCTTCCATGGTGCAATTGTGAACTTGCTTGCCAAGGAGAACTATAAAATCATTGAAGAAAATTACACAGACAAGGTTGAACTTGTAATTGACCTTGGAGAAGATAGGTCAGTCCTTGATAAAATAAGGGATATGACCTCTGCAAACTTTGAGTTAGAGGACCTGGAAGTAATTGAACTTCCAACTATTGATGGAAAAATTATTTATTAAATATAGGAGATATTATGGATTATAAAAAATTAAGAGAAGATTTAATTAAGTGGGTAGAAGATTACGCAAAAAAAGTTGGCGCCAAGGGCTTTGTATTTGGTTTGTCAGGTGGAATTGACTCAGCAGTTGTTGCTGCCCTTGCAAAGAGAGTTTTTCCGGAAAATTCTCTTGGACTTATTATGCCTTGCGATAGCATTGACAAGGATAGAGAAGACGCACTAAGAATAGCAGAGGCAATAAATTTAGAAACAAAGACAATTGATCTTACAAAAACTTTTGAAGAACTAATGAAGGCATCTTTTACTTCAGAAAACAAAATGGCAAGGTCAAACATTAAGCCAAGACTTAGAATGACAACACTTTATTATTATGCCCAAGATCTTGGTTACCTAGTGCTTGGTCCATCAAATGGCAGTGAGTGTTACCTTGGTTACTCAACAAAGTATGGCGACTCTGCTGCTGATTTAATGCCAATAGCAAATATTTTAAAGACAGATATTTTTGAACTTGCAAAGGAACTTGGACTTCCTGACTTTGTAATAAATAAAAAACCATCAGCAGGACTTTGGGCAGGGCAAACTGATGAAGATGAAATGGGCTTCACTTATGAGACCCTTGATGCTTACATCAGGGGAGAAAAAATTCCAGAAGATGAGATAAAAGAAAAAATCGACAGGATGCACAAAAATTCTGCCCATAAAAGAGTAATGGCTCCACAATTTGAAATCTAAAATTTATTTAGGGCTGGTTTAAATGTTAAAGGATAGAATTAAAAATTTATTAATCTTAATATTTTGTATGATAATTTCCAATATATTTATTTTTTATAAGACAGGAAATTTGAATTACAGTATGATAGAGAATAATCTTTTTGTCATTGGAGTTTATATAATTTAAAGGAGTAATGGATAAGATGAAAGCTTATATTAAATCCGCTTTGATTTTATATTTTTATTTATTTTCTGTGAGGAGATTTTTTATTTATAAGCTTGGGTCCTATGATGGACAAAAATTAAAAATTGTTTTGATAGCTTTTGTCTTATATATACTAACTTACCTTGTCATAGACAAAATAAAAAATAAAAAAGAAAACTAAAATTATGCTTGACAATAAATTTTTATCTGCCTATAATACTTTTTAATAAAATAATAAATGCCATGAAAGAGAAAAAGATATTTAATAAGTCTTAAAGAGAGTGGGGATGGTGAGAGCCCACAGATGAGTTGATGTCATATATTCACTCTAAAGCATGAGGATTGAATTATAGTAGACCCTCACGGAAGTCTCCGTTACCATAGACTAGAGATTGTTAGATCTTTAAAGAGGAAATATTTTTATTTCGAATTTAGGTGGTACCGCGAATCCTTCGCCCTATATGGGGTGAAGGATTTTTTTATTATTTTAAATAAAATTTTTGGAGGACAAAATGAAAAATTTAAAGAAAATGGTAAAAGTTATTGCTCTAGGTGCCCTTGCAATTTCCCTTGTTGGATGTGCAGGCGATAAGAAGGCAGAAAAAGGAAGTGGAGAAAAAATTAAAGTTGGAGCTATCCAATATATTGAGCACGTGTCCCTTGACAATGCCCTAAAGGGTTTCCAAGATAGACTAAAGGAAGAAGGACTTGATGTGGAAGTTGAAGTTGAAAACCTACAAGGTGATCAAGCACTAGCTACAACTGCTCCCAAAAAATTCCAAGGAGATGAATACAAATTAGTTTACGCAATCTCAACACCAGCTGCCCAAGGAGCTAAGACTGCTCTTCCAAATAAAAATATTATTTACTCTGCGGTAACAGATCCAATTGAAGCAGGACTAATTGAATCGCCAGATAAAATTACAAACATCACAGGAGTTAACGATGCAGTTTCTGCAAAGGCCCAACTAGAATCCTTCTTAAAAATTTATCCAAATGTAAAAACTATTGGAACAATTTTCTCAACTAACGAAGTCAACTCAAAGGTACAAGTTGAATCTTTAGAAAAGGCTTGTAATGAACTTGGACTTAAACTTGAAAGCGTGGGAATCAATAATATCAACGACATTGGTCAAGCTCTTTCAACTCTAACAGAAAAGATTGACGCCTACTACGCACTAACTGACAACACAGTTGCATCTGCTGGACCAGTCCTTGCAGAAAATTTATTAAAGCATAAGATCCCATCACTTTCTGCTGAAGAAGGTCAAGTTGCAAAGGGACTTCTTATGAGCGAAGGTGTTGACTACTACGAACATGGAAGGCAAGCAGGAGAGATGGCAATCAAAATCTTAAAGGGAGAGGACATAAAAAATCTTCACGCAGAAGACAACAAGACTTCAAAGAAAAAGATCAACGGCAAAACTGCTGAAGCTCTTGGACTTGATTTATCTAACGCAAGTCTTAAGGACGCAGAAATTTTAAAATAAAAATCTCACAGAGATAAGAAAAATAAAAATTAAATAAAAATTTGGACGAAATTATAAAAAAAGACTTGACTTTGTTCTGCTACTGGATTATACTCATCTTAATTTGAATAAAGCGTTGAAAGAGAAAAAAGAATTTTTAGTGATTTTAAGAGAGTTGCCGGCTGGTGTAAGGCAATACACGGAAATTTAACATACACTCTAAAGCTTATTTGTTGAAGTTAGTAGGCAAGTACGGAAGCCACCGTTATCTTAGGCTAGAGGTTGTTTGACCTTAAAGTGAGGTAATCTTTTAGATTATAAAATCGGGTGGTACCGCGAAGTCAGTCTTTCGTCCCAATGTGGATGAAAGACTTTTTTTATTTTATGGAGGTTTTTTATGAAGTTTAGAAAGTTGTTTGTTTTACTTATGATGTCCCTTGTCCTTGTGGCTTGTGGCAAGACTGAAAATAGTGGAAATGCAAAAGAAGAAAGTTCTGCAGAAAATACTGGGGCAAAAAAAGTTGGTATAATTCAAATTGCCGACCACATAGCACTTGAAAGAGCGAGAAAGGGTTTTGAAGATGAACTTAAAAAGACAAACCCAGATGTAGAAATTATTACAAAGAATGCCAACGGAGACTTAACAGTTGTTCCATCAATTATTAAGTCCTTCCAAGACAAGAAAGTTGATTTGATTTACGCAATTGCTACACCAGCTGCACAAGGAGCAAAGAATGGTGAAAAGGATATTCCAATTGTCTTTAACGCAGTAACAGATCCAGCATCAGCAGACCTAGTTAAGAACTTGGAAGAACCTGAAGGAAATATAACAGGGGTTTCTGATTACTTCTCAATACAAGCTCAACTAGAAGAAATGATTAAGATCTTCCCAAATATTAAAAATGTTGGAGTTATGTTCTCAACAAATGAAGCCAATTCAAAATTCCAAATTGAAGAACTAAAGAAGGCTGCAGAAGGTTTTGGACTTAACGTAGTGGAAGTTGGAGTAAACAATATTAACGACGTATCAACAGCTATAAAGACAATTGAACCAAAGATAGATATCTTTATGGCAATCACAGATAACACAGTTTCATCTGCATCAACAATAATTGCAGAGTCACTAAAGGAAGCAAAAATTCCTTCCTTTGCATCAGAAGAAGGACCAGTTGAAAATGGAATTCTTGTAAGTGCAGGTGTTGACTATGTTGACCTTGGCAAGAAGGCTGCAGGAATGGCAAGTGACATTCTTGGAGGCAAGGCTGTAAAAGATGTTCCTGTTTTATTCTCAAGTGATACAAGCAAGGTTGTTAACAAGAAAACAGCTGAAGCTCTTGGACTAGAAGCAAATAAGAACTTAATGGATAATGCAAAAGTAGTTGAATAGATGAAAAATGATTAAAACAAATTAGGAGGAAAAAGTTGAATTCAGTAATAATGGAATCCATTGTCATGGGACTTATATTTTCCATATTGACAATAGGAGTTGTAATAACCTTTAAAATTTTAGATTTCCCTGACATGTCAGTGGAAGGGACCTTCCCACTGGGGGCCTTTGCCTTTGCCAAGATGCTTACACTTGGTATGAATCCTGTGCTTGCTATGGTAGTTTCGCTTGTGGCAGGTGGACTTGGAGGCTATATCACATATATTTTATTTAGGAAGTTTAAAATTCAAGCAATCTTAGCTGGAATCTTAACAATGACATTTTTATATTCAGTGAACCTAAGAATTACTGGTACTCCAAATGTTACTTTTTTCGATTATAAGACTGTATTTCAACTTTTTGAAAGCCTTCCTAAGATGTTAATCTTGGTGGTAATAACACTTGTTATAAAATTAATTCTTGATTGGTTTTTAAAAACAGAGAAGGGTTATCTTCTTTTGGCAACAGGAGACAATGAAACTCTTGTTAAGTCTCTTGGAAAAAATCCAGATAAGTACATTGCAATTGGTCTTGTAATATCCAATGCACTTGCAGCACTTGCTGGAGCTTTGATGGCACAGTCCAATGGTTACGCAGACATAACAATGGGACAAGCTATAATCGTATCAGCACTTGCATCAGTTATAATTGGTGATGCCTTCTTAAAAAATGCAAACTTTTTAAATAGAACAACAAGAGCCATAATTGGTGCAATAATTTACAGGATCATCTACGGATTTGCCCTTTACCTAGGACTTGCTCCAAGTGATTTAAAGGGAATAACTGCAATCATCGTAGTATTCTTCATAGTTTACAATAATGTTTCTTCAAAGGGACTATCAGTTTTAAAAGGAAAGAGGGAAGAAAATGCTAAGAATTAAAAATTTATCAAAAACTTTTTACAAGGGTATGGAAGAAGAAAATCAAATTTTTGATAATTTCTCCCTTGATATAGAAGAAAATAAGTGTATTGCAATTTTGGGACCTAATGGTTGTGGCAAGTCTACACTTTTTAATATGATTTCAGGTTCACTTAACCCTGACTCAGGAGAAATAATGTTGGGAGATGTGGACATTGCAAAATTATCTGAAGACAAGAGAGCAATAGACATTGGAAAGGTCAACCAAGATCCATCAAAGGGAGTTTGCCAAAGTCTAAATATTTTAGAAAATATGTCTATGGCATTTAAGAAGGGTCACAAGTTCACCTTCAAGAGATTAATAGACAAGAACAACATCGACCAAATTATAGAAAAGCTAAAGTCTATTGACCTTGGACTTGAAAACAAATTAAAGACTCAAGTAAAATTTTTATCAGGTGGACAAAGACAATCACTATCTCTTTTAATGGCAACTGTAAAGAAGCCAAAGATTCTCTTACTTGATGAGCACACAGCAGCCCTTGACCCAAAGACTTCAAGGATAATAATGGATAAGACCAATGACCTTATCAAGAAAGAAAAAATCACAACTCTAATGATTACTCACAACTTAAAGAATGCCATTGACTACTCAGACAGAATAATAATGCTAAACAAGGGCAAGGTTGTCCTAGACATCCTTCCAAGTGAGGTTACAGAAGAAGAACTAAATAGGATATATAACGAAAAGATTGAAGAAGAAAATAATGTAGAAGTAACAAGTATGACAAGAGTAAAGCAAGTAGAAAAAATTGCATAAATTTCATAAATAATTGCGTGAAAAAGGAGCCTTACCAAATAGATAAGTCTATTTAGGAAGGCTTCTTTTTATAAAATATAAAAGTCCTATTCAAGAAAGAGTAGGACTTTTTTGCTTAATATAAAATTTTATTTTAAAGTGAGAGTAAATTCGTCACCAATTGCTTGTTCTCCAACAGGCATTTCTTTGTTGTCATAGCTGTGGACTGTCACTCTGTATAATTGGCATTTTAGTGTTTTTATTTCATTTAAAAGTTCATCGGCAGTAACTTTGCTAATGACTGGTGAGAAGTATAGGTTGGATTTATTTTTCTCTGCTTCGCGAGTTTCAAAATATACAAACCTATTTTTAGAATCTCTGGCTTTTATTGAATAAATATATCCATCTTCGGTGTCAGGATAGGTCAATACAATTTTTTGTGAAGCTGGGCTAGTAGTAAAGCTTTCAATGACAATATTATTAGTATTTGGAATAGTAAAGTCCTTTGCTATAAGATTTTTATTCATTTTCATTTGAGACATATCTATATTTGTTGAAAGATTAATTTTTTTCTTGTCTCCTAAAAATTCATCGAAGGAAAATTCTAAATTAACTTTGCCTTCTTTTGGCAAGGAATCTTCCAAAACATATTCAAGTGTATAGACATTTACTTTTTTATCTTCAGGTAAAGTATATCCAGAGCCACTGGAGCCAAGAATTTTATTTTTCTTGCCATTAACTTTAAGTTCAGTTAAGTTAACTTCTCCAGAGAGCATTTTTTCTGAGTCATTTAGACTCAAAATTACAGTGTATAATTTATTATCTTCAATAATAAATTTATCAAAAATATATTTTTTGCCATTTATTTCAAAAGCTTCCTTTAAATTTACGCTGTACTCATCAACTTCCCTTGACAAACCCATAGCATCTGATAAAGTAATTTTAAAATTACTTGCTAATTCTCTTGTCTTGGCAAAGACATAGCCACCTGATGTGTAATTTGTTATCCCCAAAACTAATATAAGAGATGCTGCTATTGCCGCCACTCTTCTATTAAATTTGTTTTTCTTGTTTTTTATTTTTAATGATCTCACAGTTCTTTTTAGATTATCCAATTCAAAATCATTAAGGGGAACTTCTTCATATTCTATTTTCATGTTGTTTAACTCATCATAAATATTATTTTTCATAAAAATTTTCCCTCCATTTTTTAAAAAATTTTCTTCCTCTACTAACTTTTTTGTAGGCATTTGCTGTAGAAATATTTTGTTTAGATGCTGCCTCTTTATAGGAAAGACCATGGATAAAAATATTTTCAAAAAGTTTTTTGTCTTCGTCATTTAAAAGCGAAAGGACTTCTTCTATTTCTAAATTTGAAGATAAATCTGAATCGACGATTTTTGAATCTTCATCTAGTCTAAGGCTTTCAAATTTAATTTCTTTTCTAAGGATATCTATGGCTCTATACTTAGCAACAAGGGCACACCAATTTTTAAAAGTAGACCTACTTGAATCAAAGTATTGAATATTCTGCCATATACTTAAAAGTGCGTCATTCATGGCTTCTTCCCAAAGATTTGGATATTTCCAAAGTGTTTTTGAAATAACTCCCTTTAATATCTTTCCGTAATCTTCGATAAATATGTAGAGGGCATCTTCATCTTTATTTCTTAGCCTTTCTATCAAGTCTTTATTATCCATATTTCCTCCTTCACTAATACATTCGTGATAGAGATTATGATCCTGACAAATTTTTTAAAATTAAAATTTATAAAAAATAATTTTGAACATAAAAAAAACTATCCTGGTTAGCCAAGATAGTTTTTTAAAATTAATATTTAAGTTCTTTATTTGAATAGATTGTGTAAGTCAAAATTATCATTAGGATAAAGATCACTGCATTTGCTATTAGGCCAAATAGGTTGAGGTTTGCGCTTACAAAGCTATAAGGTCTAAAGGCTTCGTTAGGGAAGTAAGTAACTACCATTCCAAAGGCGTCGCCAATAACTTTTCCTACAATTGTAAGTAGTACAAGAAGGAAGACAAAAAGTGCAGATACTGCATCTTGATGTAGGGCTGACTTAGACATTGAAGAGAAGAAGAATCCTATGGACATAAAGACAAGACCAGAGCCAAGTAGTCCAATGAAAACTTTTATTAGTCCTTCTATAATTTCAAAGCTTGTAACTTGTGGTGTGTCGCTTCCAAGAGAAGTTATTCCAAGTACAAGTCCAAAACTTGCAAGTGCCATTATTATTAAGAATAAAATATAAATTAAAATATTTGCTATGAACTTTCCAGTTACAATTTCTGATTTAGAAATTGGGTTTGAATAAATATATTCAATGTTACCTGAAGATTGTTCTTTCGCAAGGGAGTTAGCTCCAAGTTGCATTGCAAATACAAAAATTAATATTCCAAGATAGTGGTAAACTAGGGCAAGATAGTCGCCAATGTTTACTATATCCATACCTTCATAAAAGCCCAAGATATTTCTTGTTGGTTCGTTAAAACTTTCTAAAACTGAATTAAAGAGTGAATTCATTTGTGACTCTGCAAGGAAGGGATAAAAGGCAAGCATAAGTCCCAGTAAAATTATTAGGACAATGGCCCAAGAAATCATCTTTGCAAAGTTTGATTTAAATTCCATATTAAATATCATCTTTGTCCTCCTTTAGCTTTGTTTCTTCACTTGCATTGAAGATGCCTTCATTAGAGGGTTCAATTACTATTGTGTCATTAGAAATTTTTTCTTCTTTAGGAGCTTCAACTTCTTCAGTTAGAGTCACTTGAGAATTTTCTTCTCCAAGGACTGTTTCAGGATAGTCTTCGTCAACAAAAAGATTTGTCTTTGTGTTGTGGACCTTATCTTTTTCCATATCAGCTTCATCTATGCCTTCAACACTATTGAAGTTGTTTTCAGCTTGGTCAAGCTTAATAGTAGACTCACTTACTCCGTTTATAGTATCTGCTTCTATTGTAGAAGTTTCTTTTAGCTTGATCTCCTTAGATTCAGTAGGAGCTTCAGTCTTTCTTCTTGGGAGTTTAGCATTTTCTCCCTTGAAGTAAGCTTCAACCTTGTCACTTAACTCAGCGTCTTCAAGGACATAATTTTCTAGGCCTTCTTCATAGATAACTTTTGAAAGTTCTGGTAGAGGACCGTCAAAGTAAAGGATGGTTTCATCTTCTTCGTCCTTGATAATTCTTGCTCCAATGGAAGTAAAGTAATTTAGATTGCCCCTATAGGAATCAATTTTTAGTACCTTATCTCCAGCTGCCTTGACATTGTTGTACTCAATGTCTTGAACCCTACCGTCAGATAGGTAGGCAATACGAGAAGAATATTTTTTTGCCTCTCTTAGTGATTCGGATAGAAGTAAAACTGTTAGGTTTTCTTGCTCATTTAACTTCTTTATATGAGAGAAGAGTCTATCAATGTCCTTGTCATCTAAAAACTTAGAAGGATTATCTAGGATTAATAGTCTTGGCTTAATAACTAGGGCGTTAATAATAGCTAAGAGTTTTCTCTCCCTATCTCTCAAGTCACAAACCCTTAAGTTTGAATTAAATTCAAAATAATCACAGAGGATGTCAATGTCTTCTGTGTTAGATAGGTTGTGAGCGTTAAGTGTCTTTTTTAATAGTGCGAAGGACTTGATCTTTGAGTAGAAAATCATATCTTCTGGCACAAGAGACACGCTTTCTTTTATTTCTTTTGATTCTTTAAATGAATCCATATCATAAACTCTAATAGATCCACTATTAGCTTTTAAAAATCCCATTATAATTCTTGCAAGAGTAGTCTTTCCAGATTTTTCAGTTCCAAGTAGGGAGAAGAATTCTCCATCTAGGATTTCAAGATTTAATTTTTGTAAAACTTTATCTTTACCCTTGCCCTTTGTCAGGTCATTTATGACGATGGCACTCATACTATTCACCTCTTTAATAATTGATAAACTCATTATACAATAAAAAATATTTAAATAAAAGATTAGAAAGATTGTTGAAAAAGAACTTGTTTTTTTTTAAAAAAGGTGCTATTATGATAAATAGATAAAGTAATAAACCAAAAAATAATTTCTTGATTATTTAGGGGGCACTATGAAAAGGAAAATTCTATCTTTAATATATTTAATAAGCTTTTATTTGGGTATATTGACATTGCTTGTAATGCTAATAAGTGTTTTACCAGGTATGATAAGAGGAAAATTATTTATTGATGACGATACCTTAGTGCGATTCTCTATAGTATTATTATTTTTATTGATTTTAGCATATCTAGTTGTTTTATCGATAAATGGAAATGAAAGAAAAATATTATTGAAAATAACGAATTATATTTCGATTTTCCTTTATATATTTTTTATATTTTTTATTTTATTAAGAAGTATAAATAATAATTATCCAACAGTGAATATGATTCCATTTAAATCAATTATAAATTATGTTTATGATTTTTTGACTTTAACAAGTAAATTAAATTATTTTTCTTTTTTAAAATTCATTATATTTCCAATTGTTTACCTAATCCCAGTTTTTATTTTTATCAAAACTAAATGCTATAGAAATTACTATATATTTATTTCAATTATTATTATTTCGTTAGAAGCGGCGAAGTTCTTTTTATACAAAAGCTTTAATTTAGATAATATCTTATTTGGTTTATTATCTGCTATTATTACAGATGAGATTATTTGTAAAATTCCGTTTAAATTAAATATAGGAGGTTTTTATGATAAAAAGATTTTGTAAGAATTTTGTTTTAATATCAATTATGATATTGATTTGTTCTTCTAGTGTATTTGCTACAAGCAATGAAATTGTTGATGGAAAGAAGGAAAGTGATGATGGTATCTTTAATTGGGCGAGTAGAGAAGATAGAATGAGCTCTGACGGTTCATTTGATTATTCCTTTTATCAAGGACTAGCTTCTGATAAATTCACATTAACTAATAGTTATACGACAATTTATTGTAATTCTACTTATGAAGGAACTACTTTCACACCAGCATTTGTTATTTCTTTATATGAGAAAGCGTATAGAAATTGGTCATACCACTATGTTGGAGAAAGAAATATGTCTTTAAATGGGTCAGATCATGCTAAATTTAATAATTTACATTATATAGATGGAAAGTATTTTTTTAGAATGGACACAGGTTTAACGAGAGGTGTCGATTCTCCGATACATGGTTATGGAGAAATATCCAATTTTGGGAATAGGATATAAAATAAATATTCTATAGTTTAATTTGAAAATTTAATTTAAGCGGTAAATTATAGTGTTAGTCATAAAGATTAGCACTATTTTTTAATTAATATACCTAAGCTTCCTAATTGTGATATAATTTTACTTTGAATGGAGGTTTTTAAATGAAACTTGGAATCGTGGGACTACCTAACGTAGGTAAGTCTACTTTATTTAATGCCCTAACAAGTGCTGGTGCAGAAGCTGCAAACTATCCCTTTGCAACAATTGAACCAAATGTTGGGGTTGTAAACGTGCCAGATGAAAGACTAGAAGTTCTTTCAAAACTAAATAACTCACAAAGAATTGTCTACACTAATATAGAATTTTATGATATTGCTGGACTTGTTAAGGGAGCCAGCAAGGGCGAAGGACTTGGCAACCAATTTTTATCAAATATCCGTGAAGTTGATGCCATTGTCCACGTTGTAAGATGTTTTGATGACGAGAACATTATTCACGTTGATGGATCTGTTGATCCCTTGCGTGACATTGAAAATATAAACCTAGAATTAATTTTCTCTGACCTTGAGCAAGTTGAAAATAGGTATGGAAAGGTTGCAAAAAAGGCAAGGGCTGAAAAAAATCTTGCCAAGGAAAGAGACCTTTTAGAAAAAATTAAGACTGCCCTTGAAGAGGGAAGGTCTGCAAGAGAAGTTGAACTTGATGACGAAGAAAAGAAAATTATCAAGAACTACTCACTTCTTAGTGCAAAGCCAGTTATCTATGTTTGTAACGTTGCAGAAGATGAACTCACTAAGGATGACAATAAGTATGTGAAGGCAGTTAAGGAATACGCAGAAAAAACTGGCGACGAAGTTGTAGTTATCTCTGCAGAAATTGAATCAGAAATAGCTGCCCTTGATGAAGATGAAAAGGAATTATTCTTAGAAGAGTTAGGTCTTGACTCATCAGGTCTTGATAAGTTAATTAAGTCAAGCTACAAACTCCTTGGACTAATTTCCTTTATCACAACTGGAGAAATGGAAACTAGGGCTTGGACTGTTAAAAGAGGGTCTAAGGCACCAGTTGCTGCTGGAAAAATTCACACAGATATGGAAAGAGGATTTATCAAGGCAGACACAATTTCCTACCAAGACCTTGTGGACTCTGGGTCTATGGCAAATGCTAGGGAAAAGGGACTTATTAGAAGTGAAGGAAAGGACTATGTCGTTGAAGATGGCGACGTTATCGTCTTTAAGTTTAACGTATAATTAAGTTGAAGAAAAAAAGGTGATTTATGATTAAAATGCTTTCAATGGACCTAGATGAAACTCTTTTATCAACTGATAAGCTGATGACAGAATCCTTTAGGCCCTTTGTTGAAAAATTAAAAGCTAATAATATTATTCCTGTGGTTGCAACTGGAAGAGAATTTTACACTGCCCACAGGTTTGTGGGTCAAGATCTTGAGATAGATTTAATTTGCAACAATGGAAATATTATAAAAAATAATAAAACTGGAAAACTTGAATTTGTAAATCCCATGTCACAGGAAGATGTAGATTTAATTATGTCCTTTGACAATAATGACAAAATCTACTCCACAATTCATGTTGAGAGGGAAGATGGGATTGACCTAATATACAAGAAAAAGAATTTTGATTCTCTAGAAGCTACTTATGTAGATGCCTTTAGGGGAAGAAATCTTGGACTTGATAACTTTAATGACTTCGAAGGTCATCCTCTTTCAATTGTTTTTGCAGGTAGTCATGAGGACTTAGTTGAACTTAGAAGGAATATAAAGGCTGGCATTGGAGATGACAAGTTCAACTTCCATCTTATGAAGATAAAGAGACAGCCTAAGTGGATGTTGGAAATTCTTCAAAAGAATGGAGACAAGTTTTTCGGCGTAAAGAAGTATGCAGAAAATAGGAATATAAAACTAGAAGAAGTTGCAGCTATAGGCGACGACTCCAACGATAAGATGCTTGTAGAAAATGTTGGACTTGGTTTTGCTATGATAAATGCTGTTGATGTCTTAAAGGAAGTTGCCGATGTGGTTTCTGACTATGACAACAACCACGATGGTGCAATAAAGATTTTAGATAAGGTTTTGTTTGGTGATTAAATGAATATTAACTGGTACCCTGGTCACATGAAGAAGACCATAGAGGATATTGAGAAAAAGTTAAAGCTCGTTGACTTTGTAATAGAAATCATAGATTCCAGAATCCCCTTCTCAAGTAGAAATCCTCTCTTTGATGACCTCTTTAAAAACAAAAAAAGACTTCTTATTTTTAATAAGTCAGACCTATCTGATCCCAAGTTAAATGACCTTTGGATGGATAGGCTAACTGATGACAACAACTTTGCCATCTCCTATAATGCAATGAAACCTAACGTTGGTCTTGTTGTAAATAAGTCAGAAGAACTTATGGCAGAAGAGATAAAAAAATTTGAAGACAAGGGTCTTAACAAGGGCCCCCTTCGTGCTATGATTGTTGGTATTCCCAACTCAGGCAAGTCAACTTTTATAAATTCAATATCAGGCACAAGGTCAGCTAAGACTGGAAACAGACCAGGAGTTACCAAGGTCAACCAGTGGATAAAAATTCATCCCAAGCTCCACCTTCTTGACACGCCAGGAGTTCTTTGGCCAAAGTTTGAAGATAAGGTTGGACTTAACCTTGCCTTTACTGGTGCCATAAAAGATGAAATTATGGACAGGGAAACTCTTGCCTTGAGACTAATAGAAAAGTTAAAGGAAATTGCTCCTTCTTCCTTGGAAGAAAGATATAAACTTTCTAACATTCATGATATGAGTGGAGTAGAAATTATGGATGAAATTGGAAGCAAGAGGGGGGCCCTAATGCGTGGAGGCTACATTGATTATGAAAAAGTTTCTGGCATTATCCTAGATGAATTTAGGAAGGGAATCCTTGGTAGGATTACATTGGAGGTTCCTGATGAGTTTTTATAATTTCGAAGAAGAATACTATGAAAAGGGCTACAAAAAAATTTGCGGCATAGATGAAGTTGGCAGGGGCTGTCTCTTTGGAGACGTAGTTTCCTGCGCAGTAATTATGCCAAGGGGAGAATACATTGAGGGAGTCAATGACTCCAAAAAGTTATCTCCCAAGAAGAGAGAGAGCCTTTACTTAAAAATTTTGGACTCTGCCATAGCAGTGGGAATTGGCAGGGCAAGTGCTGACATAATTGACAAGGTAAATATTAGGATGGCAACCCACATCTCAATGATCAATGCTCTTGAAAACTTAAGAGACAGTGAAAATAATAAAATCGAAGCTGACTGCGTTCTTATTGATGCAGAAACTATTGAAACAGGAATTTTTCAAAAGGGAATAATCAAGGGGGACGAGTCCTGCTACTCTATTGCTTGCGCATCTATTGTTGCAAAGGTCTATAGGGACAATCTTTGCAAGAAGTGGGCAGAAGAGTATCCCCAATATGGACTTGAAAAGCACAAGGGCTACGCAACAAAATATCATAGAGAAGCTTTAAAGGCTTACGGTCCAAGTGACATGCACAGAAGGACTTTTTTAAAGAATATAAAATCATGGTAGGACATAATTTATTTTTCGGAAACCGTGGGGAAGATATTGCCACAAAATTTTTAGAGGACAAGGGTTATATAATATTAGATAGAAATTATCGTGCCCTTGGAACTGAAATAGATATTATTGCACGTGACAAGGACGAACTTGTCTTTGTAGAAGTTAAGTCACGTAACTCGAGAAAGTATGGAGATGCCTACGAGGCAGTGACAGAATACAAGATGCAAAATATTATTCAAACAGCCACAGCTTACATCATGGCAAAGGGACTCTATGATATAATGGTTCGCTTTGACATAATCGAAATTTATTTTAACGAGAAGGAAATCAATCACATAGAGTCGGCATTTATGCTTTCGTAAAACTAGGTTAAGCCTAGTTTTTTTATTTGCAATAATTACTTGCTTATTAAAAAACTTGTGTTATTATAGTTAATAGAAAAAACATAGTAATTTTGTATGAATTATTTTTAATAAATGGAGGAAGTATGACAGAGTTATTGAGAATAGAAAATTTAAGTGCAGGCGTAGAGGATAAACAAATTTTAAAAAATATAAATTTGAAAATTAATTACGGTGAAGTTCACGTAATCATGGGACCAAATGGTTCTGGTAAGTCTACACTTGCCAATGTAATCATGGACAATCCTGTTTACACTGTTACAAGCGGAAAGATCTTCTTAGATGGAGAAGACATAACAGACCTTACTACAGACAAGAGAGCAAACAAGGGACTATTTATGTCCTTCCAAACTCCAGAAGAAGTTCCAGGAATTTCTGTAGAAAACTTTATTAGGACTGCAAAGTCTTTAAAGGAAGACAAACAAATTTCAATTTTAAAATTTAAAAAAGAAATTAAGAAGGAAATGGAAGAATTAAAAATGGATTCTTCTTACGCAGAAAGATATTTAAACGTAGGCTTCTCTGGAGGAGAAAAAAAGAAAAATGAAATTCTTCAAATGTTAATGTTAAAGCCTAAGCTTGCTATTCTTGACGAAACAGACTCAGGTCTTGATGTTGATGCAACAAGAATTGTATCAAGGGGTATTGAAAAATATTTAAACAAGGACAATGCTGTTTTAATTATCACTCACCACAAGGAGTTAATCGACAACATTAAGCCTGACTTTGTTCACGTTGTATTAGATGGTGAAATTGTAAAAGAAGGAGACGCTTCTCTAATCGATAAAATCGAAAAAGATGGATTTAACTGGATAAGAGAAGAGGTGAAATAATTTGGTTAAGAAGGTAGAAAAAACTTATGTAGAAGACATGGACCGTGGTGTCTATGACATTAAAAATAAATTTACATTTAGATCAAAGACTGAGAAGGGACTTACAGAAGAAATTGTAAGACAAATTTCTGCTGAAAAGGACGAACCAGAATGGATGCTTGAAAGTAGACTTAAGGCTCTTAAGATCTTTAATGAAAAAGAAAATCCAAAATGGGGTCCAGACCTTTCTGAAGTTGATATGGATAAAATCACAACTTATATAAGACCAGATGCAGATATGTCTGACGACTGGAAGAATGTACCTGAAGAAATTAGGGACACCTTTGACAAGCTTGGAATACCTGAAGCAGAAAAGGAATCTATGCTTTCTGGTGTTGGAGCTCAATACGACTCTGAAGTAGTTTACCACTCCATCCAAAAACATCTTTCAGACCAAGGTGTAATTTATACAGACTTTGAAACAGGACTTAAAAAATATCCTGAAATCGTAAAAAAATATTTTAGCAAGTGTATAACACCTAAGCTTCACAAGTATGCAGCTCTTCACTATGCTGTATGGTCTGGTGGATCCTTTGTATATGTGCCAAAGGGAGTAAATGTAGATATACCTCTACAATCTTACTTTAGACTTAATGCACCAGGTGCAGGACAATTTGAACACACCTTAATTATTATAGAAGATGGAGCCTACTGCCACTTCATAGAAGGTTGCTCTGCTCCTAAGTACAATGTCATAAACCTACACGCAGGTGCAGTTGAACTTTTTGTTGGAGAAGGGGCAACTCTTAGGTACTCAACAATAGAAAACTGGTCAAGAAATATGTACAACCTCAACACTAAGAAGGCAATCGTAGAAAAAAATGGAAAGATCGAATGGGTTTCAGGATCCTTTGGTTCAAAAGTTTCTATGCTTTACCCATCATCAATCCTTGTGGGAGAAAATGCATCTAGTGAATTCACTGGTATCTCCTTTGCAGGTGAGGGACAAAATCTTGACACAGGAGCACAAGTTGTTCACGCAGCACCACACACTACTTCAACTATAAACACAAAATCAATTTCAAAATCTGGTGGGATTGCAATTTACAGGGGGCTTGTTGAAATAAAAGAAAATGCTGTTGGTGCAAAGAACGCAACATCTTGTGAGTCCTTGATGCTTGATAGCAAGTCAAGGTCAGATACAATTCCTACAATAAAAATTGAAAACAATAATATTGATATTGGACACGAAGCAAAAATCGGAAGGATTAGCGATTCAGTTATCTTCTACCTAATGTCCAGGGGTATCTCTGAACAAGAGGCCAAGGAAATGGTAGTAAGAGGTTTTGCTGAGCCAATAGCTAAGGAACTTCCTATGGAATACGCAGTTGAGATGAATAACTTAATAAATCTTGAACTTGTTGGATCAATTGGGTAGGTGAAAGATGAATAAATTAATAGGAAATGAAATAGCCTTTAAGACTTTTGACTTCTTAAGGGTTAATGAAACAGAAATAGAAATTCCACAAATTAAAGGGATTTCATATAGAGAAGTAGGAGAAGATAATCCAGGAGAAATTTCTGAATTTGAAAATTTTAAGTACGGCATATCAGATGATGTCTTAGATTTAAATAGGAAATACCTAAATTATTATAAGTCCCACACAAGTGGAGAAGGAAAGGCAGTAGAAAACTTCAAGTTATTTGAACTTGACGATGAATATTCTGAGCTCTTTGACCTTCACCACATAGTTGCAGAAAAAGATTCAAAATTAAAAGTTGTCCTTGACTACACATCTTGTGGCAGCAGTGAAAAATTTAGGAATACTGTTATCAAAGTCCTTGCAAAAGAAAACTCAGAAGTTGAAGTTTTTGTAATAGCGAGAGATGATGACAAGTCCCTAGTGCTTGAATCAATTGGAGTTTATACAGAAAATCATGCAAAAGTTAGCGTACACCAATATGAACTTGGTTCCGCTAGACTTTACACAAACTACAAGTGCGAATTAATTGGCGAATATTCAGAGGGACTTGTTAATTCAATTTACTTTGGTCAAAAAGACGAGTACCTCAATATGAACTTTGACATGATTCACAAGGGTAGAAAGACTGAGTCAGACATCCTAGTTAACGGTGCCTTAAAGGGAAGGTCATCAAAGAACTTTAAGTCAAATCTTCAATTTATAGAAGGCGCCAAGGGTGCAGAGGGTTCTGAAGAAGAATATTCAATCCTACTTGATGACACAGTTCACTCAATCTCAGTACCCCTAATGCTTGCTCACGAAGATGACGTTGTTGGTAACCACGCATCAAGTTCAGGTAAGCTTGATAGCAACCAAATTTTTTATCTAATGTCTAGGGGCATAAGCTTTGATGAAGCAGAAGCTCTAATAGTTGAGTCCAAATTTTCTGGAGCTATTGATGCTCTTGGCGATGAAAAGCTAAAGGAAGAAGTTTGGAAATCAGTTAGAGAAATTATAAAGAGAGGAAATTAAATGTTTACTAAAAACGAAATAGAAGAAATTAGAAAAGAGTTTCCCTTTTTAAATTTGAAACCCAATGGAAAGCAAATAGTTTATTTTGACAACGGTGCAACAACACAAAAACCAAGAGAAATTATTGACAATATAAAAAACTTTTACGAATGCGAAAATGGAAATCCTCACAGGGGAGCCCATTATCTTGCAATGAAGTCAACAGAAGTTTACGAAGATGCAAGACAAAAGATAGCAGACTTTATAGGAGCAAGGAAGGCATCAGAAGTTGTATTTCTTAGAAATGCAACTGAAGCCTTAAACCTTCTTGCTTATTCCTATGGGCTAAACAATTTAAAAGAAGGCGATGAAATTGTGATTTCAATTATGGAACACCATTCCAACCTTGTGCCTTGGCAAGAAGTTTGCAAGAAAACTGGAGCAAAGTTAAAGTTTTTATATCTTGACCATGATATGCAAATTCCTTTTTCTGAAATCGAAGAAAAAGTTACTAAGAATACAAAACTTATTTCTATCACAGGAGCATCTAACGTTGTTGGAACAAATCCTGACATAGAAAAAATTGTAAAGTATGCAAGAGAAAATTCAGACGCAAAGATCATTCTTGATGGGGCACAATTAGTTCCCCATAGGAAGGTCAATGTAAGTGAACTTGATGTTGACTTTATGGCATTTTCTGGTCACAAGATGTATTCTGCCTTGGGAATTGGTGTACTTTATGGAAAAGAAGAACTCTTAAACAAGATGGATGTCTTCCTTACTGGTGGCGATATGATTGAATATGTCTATGAAGACCACACAACTTTCTTAGATGCGCCACAAAGGTTTGAAGCAGGAACTACCAATGTTGAAGGAGCAGTTAATCTTGCAGCAGCCATTGACTTTATAAACAAATATGGAATGGAAAAAATTGACGAGTACGAAAGATTTTTAACTGACTACTGTTACTACAAGCTTAAAAAACTAAATTATCTTGATGTCTACACAACAAGTGACAAGAACAGGGCACCAGTAATTTCTTTCAACTTTAAAGAAGCTCATCCTCACGATGTTGCATCAATTCTTGACACTTATGGCATTGCCATAAGATCAGGTCACCACTGTGCCCAACCACTACACAGGTACTTGGGTTCAAATTTCTCTTGTAGGGCAAGTTTTGCAATCTACAACACAGTGGAAGAAATTGATTATTTCGTTGAACATCTTGAAGATGTAAGGAGGATTTTAGGAATTGAATCTTGATAATATTTACACAGAATTAATCTTAGAGCACTCTAGGAACAAACACAACAGAAGAGAACTAGAAGACTACACAAAAAAAGAGCTTGGTCACAATCCAAGTTGTGGAGATGAAATCACTCTTGAAGTTAAGATTAAAGATGACATTATAGAAGATATATCCTACACAGGTCACGGATGTGCCATCTCTCAAGCGTCAACTTCAATTATGTGTGACAATGTAAAGGGCATAAAAGTTGAAGAAGCTATTGAAAGAGCAAATAAGTTTATTGGAATGGTAAAGGGAGAGATTGATGACCCAGACGAGTTAGAAGATCTTGACGATGCCGTTGCCTTTGAATCTATTTCAACTCTACCTGCAAGAGTAAAGTGTGCAGTCCTATCATGGTACACATTAAAAAATATGCTAGAAAATAATAAAGATAAGGGATCTTTTAATCCATTATAAGAGGTGACTAGATGAAATTATCTACAAAGGGTCGTTACGGTCTAATGGCAATGTATAACTTAAAGGAAAATATGGGCAAGGGTCCCATAGCCTTAAAGGATATAGCAAGAGATGAAAATCTTTCCGAATCTTATTTAGAACAACTCTTCACCCTTCTTAGGAAGGCAGACCTTGTCAAATCAATTAGGGGTGCAGGTGGAGGTTATGTATTAGCAAGAGACCCACAAAATATAGCAATTGGAGAAATTATAAATGCCCTCGAGGGAGATATTTCTCTTTCCTGTTGCGACCTTGGGAAAAATGTAGCTTGTGGCAAGCAAGCTGATTGCGCAACAAGGGATATCTTATCTAAACTTCAAGGTCGAATTGAAGGGGTCATGGAGTCTATGACCCTAGCAGATATGTGAGGCTCTTATGATTTATATGGACAATGCTGCCACTACTAGGATAACAGACAGGGTTTTTGAAGCCATGCTTCCTTATTTAAAGGAAAATTATGGAAATCCGTCGGCAATATATTCACTTGGTCAAAGGTCTAGGGCAGCAATAGAAAATTCAAGAATAAAAATTGCAGACCTCTTGGGAGTAAAGGCAAGTGAAATCTACTTTACTTCCTCAGGGTCTGAATCAGATAATTGGGCTCTAAAGGGCTCGTTTTTGCCTAATCAAGAAAATCACATTATCTCATCAAAGATTGAGCACCCAGCAATTTTAAATTCACTTAAAAAAATTGAAAAATGGGGTGGGGAAGCTAGTCTTGTTTCTGTTGATGAAGAAGGTTTTGTTGACTTAAAAGAAATTGAAAATTCAATTAAAGATTCCACAAGGCTTATTTCAATTATGTTTGCCAACAATGAAATAGGAACTATAGAACCCCTTGCTGAAATTGCAAAAATAGCCAAGGAAAAAAATATTTTATTTCACACAGATGCAGTTCAAGCTGTGGGAAATGTAAAATTTAAAATCAAAGACATTGGAGTAGACATGCTTTCCTTATCAGGTCACAAGCTTGGAGCACCTAAGGGAGTAGGAGTCCTATACCTAAGAGAAGGTATAGACCTGGATAACTTCCTAGATGGTGGCGAACAGGAAAGAGGAAGAAGAGCGTCAACAGAAAATCTTGCATCAATAGTTGGGCTTGCAAGAGCAATGGAAGATGCTTACAATAATATGGAGGACCATTCATCTTATACAAGAGATTTGAGAGATTATACAATCGAAAAACTTTTAAATATAGATGGAATAGTTTTAAATGGTCCTAGAGAAAAAAGACTTCCTGGAAATATAAATATCACTTTAAAAAATACTAAGCCTCAAACTATGGTTCAGTATCTTGATATGTTTGATATATGTGTTTCTTCTGGATCTGCTTGTGCAGCAGGAAGCATTAACCCATCTCATGTTTTAAGGGCAATAGGAAGAAACGAAGAAGATTCACTTTCTATGCTTAGACTTTCCATAAATCACGAAAACACAAAAGAAGAGTGTGATTATGTGGTGGAAAAAATAAATCAAGGGATGAAAAAGTTCAAGAACAGGTGATATTATGTTAGAGCAAATATCTGGTAACGCTGCTAGATTTATGATTTATGCCCTCGTGGTACTCTCTATTCTTTTAATATTTTTAGCAATTTATTATCTAATAAATATTGGGAACAGATATATAGAAGGCAGGAAGAGAATAAATATAGACCTAAGCCTTATCACAAAAATATTTTTGGGGATACTTATTTTTTATTTAATAAACATACTCTTTAATAAGTTCCCTATCATCGGTTACACCCTTTCATCGGTAATGATTGCAATAATCTTTGCATATATAATCGACCCAATAGTAAACTACTTGGAGAGAAAGGGAGTAAAGAGACAGTTTGGTGTAATAATAGTTTACATCTCAGCAATACTTATTTTTGGAATTTTAATAGTTTCTGTAATTCCAAAAACAATAAATGAAGTTTCAAATCTTCTTACAAGTTTACCTGGAATGGTGGATACCCTAATAAGAGAATTTAATAATTTCTTATCAAATGTATTTGCCAAGTTTAACATTGAACTTCCAAAGAATTTTATAAACATTTATAAAGAAACAAATCCAAAGGTAAATGGAAATGTAGAAACTCCACAAATAGTTTCTAACATTTTGGATTCTATTAAGGGCACTATTAATGACCTAATAGTAAAAGCCCAAGGATCCTTAATGGGCTCACTTTCTAACGTGATCTCTAAACTTTATGGATTTTTAACATCAGCCTTTAGGTTGGTCTTAATAATTATTTTTTCTTTCTACTTTTCAGTGGACAAGGAAAGATTTTTGTTGAAAGTGAAGAAGGCAATACCAAATAAACATAGAGAAGATATCTCTTACTTGACAAGCAACATTGACACAGCCCTTCAACAATTTATAAGGGGAAGAATGCTTATGGCAATCTTTGTGGGCGTACTTACAATGGTTTATCTTTTAGTATTAAGAGTAGACTTTGCCATTATAATTGGTCTTATAACTTGTATTGCAGATATAATTCCTTTTATTGGTCCCTTCCTTGGTTGTGCGCCAGCAGTTTTATTTGCCTTTATGGACTCACCAATGAAGGCCCTTTGGGTTCTAATATTATTTGTAATTGTTCAGTGGGTAGAAAATAATATTCTTGCACCAAAACTCATTGGAGACTCAACAGGACTTAACCCACTTGTAATTTTAATTTCAATAATTATAGGTGGTGGAATCTTTGGTGTATGGGGAATGGTTATCTCTGTTCCATTGACGTCAATTATCTTTATACTCGTTGATTTTATCAAAATAAAATACAACGATAGATACAGCTCTAATTGACATTCATATTCTTTATAATTATAATATTTATAGCACATCCTCCCAGGGTATGGGAGGATTTTTAATAGGAGTTGTATATGAAATATTTAGGTTTACACGATATAAGAACAGAGTTTTTAAAATTTTTTGAATCAAAAGGGCACTTCATACTACCAAGTTTTTCACTAATTCCAAAAAATGATAAATCACTTCTTTTAATAGGAGCTGGGATGGCACCAATGAAGAAATTTTTCACTGGCGAAGAAACCCCTCCTGCAAAAAGAGTTACAACTTGTCAAAAATGTATTAGGACTGGCGATATAGATAATGTAGGTTTAACAGATAGGCACGCAACATTTTTTGAAATGCTAGGGAATTTCTCCTTTGGAGATTACTTCAAGCACGAAGTAATTCCATGGGCTTGGGAATTCTTAACAGTTAATCTTGAAATCCCAAAAGAAGATTTATGGGTTACAGTTTACCATGAAGATGACGAAGCCTACAACATCTGGAAGGATGTAGTTGGAATCGATGAAGAAAAAATCATTAGACTGGGAAAAGAAGATAACTTCTGGGAACTAGAAGTTGGTCCATCTGGTCCATGTTCAGAAATTTATGTTGACAGGGGACTTGAACACGGATCTGAGGATGAAAGACCTGGTGGAGAAGGAGACAGATTTATTGAAGTTTGGAACCTTGTATTCACTCAATTCGATAAGGACGAAGAAGGAAACTACAAGCCTCTAGCTCATCCAAACATTGATACAGGAATGGGGCTTGAAAGAATTGCAACTGTCCTTCAAGGAACTGACAATATTTTTGAAATTGATGCCATAAAAGATATTATCCAAGAGATTTCAAAAGTTTCTGGTAAAAAATATGGCCAAGACAAGAATGCAGATATTTCCTTTAGGGTAATCACTGACCACATTAGGGCAATGACTTTTATGATTTCTGATACAATTGTACCTTCTAATGAAGGAAGGGGCTATGTGCTTAGAAGACTTATAAGAAGAGCTGCAAGACATGGAAGAAAACTTGGCATAGAAAGAGCCTTCTTATATGAAATTGCCGACATGGTAATTGACTCTTGGGGCGAACAATATAAAGAACTTAAGGAAAATAGAGAATCTATCAAGGGAATCATTAGAAGAGAAGAAGAAAAATTCTTGGAAACTATTGATGGAGGTCTTGTTAGACTTAAGGCCCACATAGATGAAATGAAGGGAAAAAATGAAAGGCTACTAGATGGAGAAAAGGCCTTTAAGCTTTATGACACTTATGGTTTCCCAATTGACTTAACAGAAGAAATCCTTAGAGAAGATGGATATGATGTTGATATGGATGGCTTCCAAAAAGAAATGGATGACCAAAAGAGAAGGGCAAGAGAAGCTAGAAATGACTCCAATGTTGGCTGGGCCAACCAAGATAGCAAGCATCTTTTTGAAGGACTAAGTAATGAATTTCTTGGATATGAAAAAGATGAATGCGATGCAAACATTATAAGAATAATTTCTAATGATGAAATTGTTGAGTCTCTTGAAGAAGGAGAAGAAGGCCTCGTAGTCCTTGATAAGACAACTTTCTATGGAGAAAGCGGCGGTCAAGTAGGAGACACTGGTGAAATTATTTCTGGCAACTTCAAGTTAAGAGTCACTGATACAAAGAAAACCAAGGATGGAATTCACCTTCACCTTGTAAAAGTTGAAGAGGGAAGACTAGAAAAAGCTCCTGTTAAGGCTATTATTGATTCTAAGAGGAGGAATAATATAAGAAGAAATCACTCTGTAACTCACTTACTTCACAAAGCTCTTAAAGAAGTATTGGGAAGTCATGTAAACCAAGCAGGTTCTTTAGTTATGGCTGACAGAATGAGATTTGACTTCTCCCACTTTGATGCAATGACAAAAGAAGAAATTGCCGAAGTAGAAAGAAGAGTTAATGAAAAAATCTTTGAAGGACTTCCAGTTGAAACAAAAGTAACAGGGCTTGAAGAAGCTAAGAAAATGGGAGCTATTGGACTTTTTGAAGGTAAATACCAAGATCAAGTTAGGGTTATATCTATGGGCGATTACTCACGTGAACTTTGTGGTGGTTCTCACGTATCAAACACTTCAGAGATTTCCATGTTTAAGATCCTATCTGAAAGTGGTATAAGTAATGGAGTTAGAAGAATTGAATCCATTACTGGACCGGCTGTTTATGAATACCTAAATAACTTAAGCAAAAAAGAAGAAGAAATAGCTAGTGAATTAAAGTCCAACAAAGATGAAATTATTCAAAAGATAAAATTAAATATTAAAAATCTAAAAGAAGCAAATAAAAATATAGAAAAACTTGAACATGACCTTGCTAAAGATCAAATTTCTGATTTAACAAAGGATGTTAGAGAAAAGAATGGAATCAAGTACGTAATCAAAAAGTTCGACGGAGTAGATGTTAATACTCTTCGTGACTTAGCTGATGAAGTTAGAAATAAACTTGAATCAGTTGTTGTTTTATTTGCTGCAGTTAATGATGATAAACTAAACTTTGTATGTGCAGTTTCCAAGGATCTTGTTGAAAAGAAAATTGCTGCAGGTAAACTAATCAAGGAAATCGCCAAAGTAGCTGGCGGTGGCGGAGGTGGTAGACCTGATATGGCAACTGCTGGTGCAAAGGACTTAGATAAGGTTGAAGAAGCTCTAAACAAGCTAGATGAGCTCTTATAATAATGTCAAAATAGATATTTTTATGATATAATCTATTTGGAGGTAATTATGGGTCAAAATAATAATACACAAATTTTTGAAAAAAGCAGTTTGGAACAAGAAAGAATTAAGAGTATTTTAAAGACAGTTTACAATGCTCTAGAACAAAAAGGATACAACCCAACTGACCAAATTATAGGATATATATTATCTGGTGATCCAACATATATCACAAGCCATGATAATGCAAGATCCATGATACAAGAAGTAGAGCGTGACGAGCTTTTACAAGAAATGTTAAAAGTTTATTTAGAAAAAATTTGAGATGGTTTGACCATCTCTTTTACATATTATATATGTACCTGTAAAGGTTGTGGTTAAATGAATAAAATTTTAGGCCTTGACGTAGGAGATGTGTGGATTGGTGCAGCCATAAGTGATGCTCTAATGCTTACCGCACAACCTCTTATGACAATAAAAAGAGAATCTAATAAGATAGCCTATGAGAAAATTCATGAAATTATAAAAGAGAACAATGTAGAAAAAGTAGTGGTAGGTCTTCCTAAGAATATGAACAATACTATAGGGCCACAAAGTGAAAAAGTAATTAAGTTTGCAGAAAAATTAAAAAACAAATTTAAAGTAGAAATTGAGTATGTTGACGAGAGAATGACCACTTTAATGGCAGAACAAGTTTTAATAGAAGGTTCTGTTCGAAGAGAAAATAGGAAAAAATATATAGATAAAATTGCTGCGACTTATATCCTGCAATCCTATCTGGATAGAATAAATTTATAGGTGATAAGATGGAAAAAATAAAACTATATGACGAAAATGATAAAGAAGTTGAATTTTTTGTTGATGCAAAATTTTCTGTTGAGGACATTGATTATGTCGCACTCTATACTGATGAAGATAATCCAGAAGTATATATTTTAAAAATAATTGAAGACGAAAATGGTGACGAACTTCTTGCTGGCATCGATGATGAAGAGTTAGAAGTTGCAAGCAAAGCTTATGAAGAACTATTAGATGAATTAGACGGTGAATAAATGAATACAAAAAACGTTGAACCTGTTAAAAAAATCTTAAAAGACAGTGGATATAAATACACTAAACAGAGGGCAAAAGTCTATGAAATTTTTCTGGACAATAGGGACAAGCACTTGACGACAGAAGAAGTTTATAACTTAGTTGCAAAAAATGATCCAGAAATGGGTATTGCAACTATTTACAGGACTGTGCAATTATTCCACAAGCTTGGAGTCTTAGATCAAATTGCCTTTGATGACAATATTCTGAGGTATGAGCTTAGAGTACCAAGTGAAGGCCATAGGCACCACCATCTCGTTTGCATAAATTGCGGAAAAGTCGAAGAAGTTGATATTGATAACTTAAATGAACTAGAAGCTAAAATAGAGAAAGAAAAGAATTTTAAAATAGTTGACCACACTCTAAAATTTATGGGTTATTGCGAAGACTGCCAACACAAAATTGAGGAGAAGGCAAATTAATGAAAAACACAAATAAGGTGAAGATTATCCCACTGGGAGGGCTTCACGAAATTGGAAAGAATCTTACAGTAGTTGAATATAGAGATGACATTATCATAGTAGACTGTGGTATGACTTTCCCAGAAGATGAAATGCTTGGTATTGATGTTGTAATACCAGATGTAACTTATCTAGAAAACAACAAAAATAGGATAAGGGGACTTGTCCTAACTCATGGTCACGAAGATCACATTGGTGCTATTCCATATGTACTAAGGAAGTTAGACCTAGACATTTATGGAACTGGACTAACAATTGGACTATTAGAAAATAAATTAAAAGAGCACAGACTTTCAAGAGATAAACTTCACGTAGTAAATGCTGGAGATGTTGTTAAACTTGGGAAGATGGAAGTTGAATGGATAAATGTAAATCACTCTATTCCAGATTCTTGTGCCCTAGCAATAAAAACACCACTTGGATATGTTTACCACTCTGGTGACTTCAAGGTAGACTTTACTCCAATTAGTGGAGAGCCAATTAACTTAACTAGGATTGCAGAAATTGGTCAAAAGGGTGTACTTGCTATGATTGGTGAATCTACAAACGTCCTAAGAGAAGGCTACACAATGAGTGAGTCCAAGGTTGGGGAGACTTTTAACAGGCTCTTCCAAAGCCTATCTGACAACAGAATTATTATTGCAACTTTTGCTTCCAACGTACACAGAATCCAACAAATTATTAACTCTGCAGAAAAGTATGGAAGAAAAGTTGTCTTGTCTGGTAGATCTATGGTAAATGTAACAGAAACAGCGAGAAAGCTTGGACAATTTAGGGTTAAGAAGGATACCTTTGTTGACATCAAGGATATGGATAAGTATGAAGATAGTGAGCTTGTATTAATCACAACTGGTTCACAAGGAGAGCCAATGTCAGCTCTTACAAGAATTGCCTATGGAGAACATAGAAAGATTCAACTCACACCAAATGATGCAATCATCCTTTCGGCGACTCCAATACCAGGAAATGAAAATGCTGTTACAAAGGTAATAAATAGGCTTCTTGAAAGAGGTGCTAAGGTAATTTATGAAACACTATCAGAAATTCACGTTTCTGGGCACGCTTGTCAAGAAGAGTTAAAACTTATCTTGAGCCTAGTAAAGCCAAAATACTTTATACCAGCCCATGGTGAAGTAAGACACCTTATGAAGCATGCTCAGATTGCACATCAAATGGGCATGGATGAAGAGAATATTTTCATAATGGAAAATGGAAATTGTCTCGAAATTTCACAAAAATCTGCAAAACTTGTTGGTGATGTGCCATCTGGAAATATTCTTGTTGATGGACTTGGAGTTGGTGACGTTGGTAACATCGTCTTAAGAGATAGGAGACACTTGTCAGAAGACGGACTAATAATTGTAGTTATCTCCTTGACAAAAGAAGGTAAGGTTGTTTCAGGTCCAGACATTATTTCAAGAGGTTTTGTTTATGTAAGAGAATCAGAAGACCTTATTGAAGATGCAAAGAATGTCGTAAGAAAAATCCTTAATGATGATTCACGCGACAACTTAAGGGACTGGAATGGACTCAAGTCTGACATAAGAGATAACTTGAGATCATATATTTTCAAAAACACAAAGAGAAATCCTATGATTTTACCAATTATTATGGAAGTTTAGGATATTTAGGGAATCTACTAGGTTCCCTTTTTTAGAGGAATTATGCCAAATATAAATTACGATTATATAGAGAATTATTTAAGAGATTTAAAAGATTTAAAAGATGAAAAACTTCGCGAGATGATGAATTACGCTGAAGAAAATCACGTTCCAATTGTGGAGAGAGAAAGTGAAGAGTTTATAAACTTCCTTCTAGCCATGCATAAGCCAAAGAAAATCCTTGAGCTTGGAACTGCCATAGGCTATTCTTCTATTTCTTTTGCCAAGAGGAATAAATGCATAGAAAAAATTGACAGCGTAGAGCTAAAAGAAGAAATGGTAGAAATTGCGAGAAGAAATATTTTTGAAGTGGGCCTTGAAGATAAGATAGAGGTTCACCACAGAGATGCCTACGATTTTCTTTTAGACCTAGAGGAAAAGTACGACTTTATTTTTATAGATGCAGCTAAGGGACAATATGAAAAATATTTTGATGAGTCCATTAAGAATTTAAATGATGGAGGGATAATTCTCTGTGACAATGTCCTCTTCAAGGGGATGATAGCAGAAGACTCCCTAGTTAAGAGAAGAAAGATAACAATTGTAAAAAGACTTAGGAAGTTTTTAAAAGATATTTCCTGCGATGAGAGATTTGACTCATCAGTAATACCCATTGGGGATGGAATACTTTTAGTAAGGAGAAAAGATGAAGAAGATTGAACTTTTAGCACCGGCAGGTGATATAAATAAATTAAAAACTGCAGTGGAATATGGGGCCGATGCAGTGTATCTTGGAGGAGAAAGCTTTGGACTTAGAAAAGCTTCTAAGAACTTCTCAATGGATGATATTAAATGGGCAACGGATTATTTACACGAGAGGGGAAAGAAGATTCACGTAACTCTTAACATAATTCCCCACAACCATGACATGGAAGGTGTAGAAGACTACATCAAGGAACTCTATGAAATTGGAGTTGACGCTCTTATAGTTGCTGACCCAGGTATGTTTATGAAGGTAAAGGAAGTTGTGCCAGACTTTCCAATCCATATTTCAACTCAAGGATCAGTTACTAATGTGGAAACTGTAAAATTCTGGCAAAAACTTGGAGCAGAAAGAGTTGTAATGGCAAGAGAACTAAGTCTAAAGGAAGTTGCTGATATTATTAAAGAAGTTGGCGACTCCATTGAAGTTGAAACTTTTGCTCACGGTGCTATGTGTATGTCCTACTCAGGAAGGTGTCTTTTATCAAATTACATGACTGGAAGGGATGCTAACATGGGGGACTGTGCCCAACCTTGTAGGTACAAGTACCATTTAGTCGAAGAAAAAAGGCCTGGAGAATACTTTCCAATAGAAGAACACGACGAGGGAACTTTTATTATGAATTCCAAGGACCTTTGTATGATTGAACACATTGATGAAATGATTGAAGCTGGTATTGCAAGTCTAAAGATTGAAGGCCGTGTAAAAAGTGAATACTATCTTGCAACAGTAATTAGATCCTACAGGATGGCAATTGATGCCTACTATGCTGACCCAGAAAATTACAAGTATGACCCATCTTTATTAGAAGAAATTAAAAAGGTAAGTCACAGGGACTTCACAACAGGTTTCTTCTTCGGACAAGCTAATGAAAATTCACAAGTGTATAAGGACAACTCCTACATCAGAGGTTACGACTTCGTGGGTATCGTCTTAGACTACGATGATGAAACAAAGATAGCTACAATCGAACAGAGAAACAGGGTCTTTGTTGGAGAAGAGATTGAAATCTTTGGACCTGGTGTAAAGCATTTTGACTACAAGATAGAAAAAATGTTAGATGATAAGGATAGAGAAATTGATGTTGCAAATAAGGCAAAGCAAATTTTTAAAATTAAAATCGATCAACCTATTAAAAAAGGATTTATTTTGAGGAGAGAAAATGAAGAATAAGGCCTGTATTATTGGAATATGTGGTGGAAGTGGTAGCGGTAAGAGTACTGTTACCAAAAAACTAATTGATTTAATTGGAAGGGACAAGGTATCTGTAATTGAACAGGACTCCTACTACAAGGACCAATCAAACTTAGTCTTTGAAGAAAGAGTTAAGACAAATTATGACCATCCCCTTGCTTTTGATAATGACCTCTTGTTTGAACATTTAGAAATGTTAAAGGATGGCAAGTCTATTGAGAAACCAATTTATGATTTTGCCCTTCACAATAGAAAAAGAGAAAAGGAAATTGTTGAAGCAAAACCCATTATTATTCTTGAGGGAATTTTAATCTTTAATGAAGTTAATCTAATAGACATCATGGATATAAAAGTTTTTGTTGATACTGATGCCGATGTGAGAATCATAAGAAGGATTAAGAGGGATATGCTTGAGAGAGGAAGGTCACTTGACTCAGTTATTGATCAGTACCTTTCAACAGTTAGACCATCACATCTCCAATTTGTTGAGCCATCAAAGAGGTATGCAGACTTAATCATCCCAGAAGGTGGCGAAAACGAAGTGGCCATAGATATTTTGTATCAAAAAATTAAATCTTTGGTATAAAAGTGTTTGACAAGAGGTAACTCATGTGTTATCATTGTCTTTGTTATTAAAGAAGAAGTCCGCTTCTCACCTAATGGCTCAGTCATTTAGGTTATTTGAAAATTTCGATGAATTTGCGGGCATCTTTTTAGGTGTCCGCTTTTTTAATTTACGGAGGTGCTTAGAAATTAAAGAACTTCAAATCAATGAAGAGATAAGAGAAAAAGAAGTCAGATTAGTAGATGATGAGGGAAATCAACTTGGTGTTGTGCCCAAAAATCAAGCCATCGACTTGGCTATATCTAAAAAACTTGACCTAGTGAATGTTGCGCCAAACGCAAAACCACCAGTATGTCGTATAATGGACTATGGTAAATACAGATACGAGCAAGAGAAAAAAGAAAAAGAAGCTAGAAAAAAGCAAAAAGTTATCAATGTTAAGGAACTAAGATTTAGTCCGAACATTGAAGATCATGACTTAAATACTAAAGCCAATAGAGCTATTGATTTCTTAAAAAACGGTGATAGAGTTAAGCTTTCAGTTAGATTTAGAGGTAGAGAGATGGGTCATACTGATCTTGGTAGAGAAGTTCTCGACAAGTTTTATGATTTAATTTCTGAGTATGGAGTTGTGGACAAAAAACCTAAAATGGAAGGAAGAAGTTTAGTTATGTTCCTTTCAGAAAGAAAAGACAGCGATAAGTCTGATAAATAAGGAGGATTTTTATGGCAAAGATGAAAACTCACAGAGCTTCCGCGAAGAGGTTTAAGAGAACAGGTTCTGGAAAGCTTAAGAGATTTTACGCTTTTAAAGGACATTTAACAGGTAAGAAAACTGCTAAGAGACTAAGAAAACTTAGAAAGAGCAGTACGGTTTCTAAAGGTGATCAAAGAAGAATTGATCACATGATCCCTTAATAGGAGGTAAAAATGGCTAGAGTAAAAAGAGGCGTTAACGCTAAAAAAAGACATAAGAATATACTAAAGCAATCCAAGGGATATTTTGGTGCTAAATCAAAATTATTTAGAACTGCTAACCAAGCTGTTATGAAATCTCTTAACTATGCTTATATTGGTAGAAAACAAAGAAAAAGAGATTTTAGAAAACTTTGGATTACAAGAATTAATGCAGCTGCAAGAATTAATGGCATGAGCTATTCAAAATTCATTAGCGGTCTTAAGAAGGCAAACATCACTATTAATAGAAAGATGCTTTCTGAAATGGCAATTAATGATCCAGCTAGTTTTGCAAAGCTAGTTGAAATTGCAAAAGAACAATAAATTATTGCTCCCAATTGGGAGCTTTTTTTGTATAATGAGTTTGAAAAAATTTATTTAATGAGGAAATTATGATTAGAAAATTAAAAAAGAATCCACCCCTCATGGTCTGCCTTTCTTTTTTTGGTTTGATCCTATTTGGGGCAATTTTATTAAACCTTCCTCTTGCATCGGCAAATGGTAGATCCATTGGATTTTTAAATGCCCTCTTCACATCAACTTCTGCTTCATGTGTAACAGGACTCATTGTTGCCAACACAGCAACCCAGTGGACAGTTTTTGGAAAACTTATAATCATAACTTTAATACAAATTGGCGGTTTGGGAACCATGGTCTTCTTGTCTCTAATAGCTCTTGTTTTAAATAAAAAAATTGGTATTACAGAGAGAAGAATTATAAAGGAACAAACTAATGCTGATACTAGCAAGGGGATTATTAGACTTGTAATCTATATCATCAAGTTTAGTTTGAGTGTGGAATTTATTGGTGCAATTTTACTTGCAACAAGATTCATTCCTGACTTCGGCTTGAAAAGAGGAATTTTATTTTCTCTCTTCCACGCAGTCTCAGCCTTTTGTAACGCAGGCTTTGATATTATAGGCAATTCCCTTGTGGATTATGTAGACAACATAACTGTTAATCTTGTTGTAGCCTTTCTAATAATTTTTGGTGGGCTTGGCTTTACAGTTTATCTTGACATTTATAAGAAGAGAAGGTTTAGGAACTTGACCCTCCACTCCAAGGTGGTTATATCAATTACAAGCATCCTCCTTCTAGTGGGAAGTCTTGCCTACTTCATACTTGAACACAAGAGTGGGGCAATGGAAGGCTTGACCCTAAAGGGAAAAGTTTTGGCATCCTTCTTTATGTCTGCATCTGCAAGAACTGCTGGATTTAATTCCATAGACATTGGTGAGATGCAAGAAGGTTCTGTAATTGTAACAATTATTCTTATGTTTATAGGTGCATCACCAGCATCAACTGGTGGTGGTATTAAAACTACAACTTTTGGTGCCTTGCTCTTTGCGACAATTTCTGTCTTAAGGGGAAATGATGAAACAGAAATTTTTCACAAGTCAATTTCGCGTGACACCATCTTAAAGAGTCTTTGCATTGTTTCACTGGGCTCTGTCTTGGTGATTTTTTCATCACTTTGGATAACAATTATTGAAGATGGAAAATTCTTGTACCTAGACATACTTTATGAAATTGTATCAGCTATTGGTACAGTGGGAGTCACTAGAGGAATCACTCCAAACCTAAGTCCTCTTTCGAAGCTTATCTTAATAGTTTTGATGTATATAGGTAGAGTTGGAGCAGCTACTCTTGGCATAAGTATTTTAAATAGAAAAAATAAAAAGCACACAAGATATTCTTATGGAAAAATTATAGTGGGGTAAATTATGAAGACATTTATTGTATTTGGCTGTGGTAGATTCGGGTCTACTGTGGCCACTAGATTATATGATTTGAAAAACGACGTTGTAGTTGTTGATTCAGACCATGAAAAAATTGATTTGATTAACGACAATGTTACTGAGGCAGTTGTTTGTGATCTTGAAGATGAAAAGGCAGTAGGAGAACTTGCCCTAAATAATTATGACGTGGCAATAGTTGCCATTGGTGAAAGTCTCGAGCCAGCAATTATGGCAGTCCTTGCATCAAAGGAAGCTGGAATAAAAAAAGTTATCGCCAAGGCAACGTCTGATAAGTTTGGAAAAATTTTATTAAAGTGTGGAGCTGATAAGATAATCTTTCCTGAAAGAGATATTGGCTACAGACTTGCAAATAATCTTTCCAATGACAACTTGCTTGACTCAGATGAAATCTCAAAGGGCTACAGCTTTTATGATTTCAAAGCGCCACCTAAGATGAATGGAAAGGGACTTACTGAGCTTGGTCTTAGAGAAGATTACAATTTCAACATCTTAATGGTCAAGAGGAATGGAGAAAATTATGTAAATCCAAGTTCTAATTTTAAGATTAAGGAAGAGGACATATTGACAGTTGTGGGTTCAGACAAGGACATAAAAAGATTTATAGCAGAAAACTAAAAATTCATAAATGAAAAATATAAGAAAAGGACTAAGTCGCTTAAGATCTAGTCCTTATTTTTTTATAAACTTTTATATAAATTTTTTTAAGACAAATTCATATAGAAGGATTAGCAAAGTTATTATGTAAAATATAAAAGAAAGTTTTTTTCTAAGTTTTTCATTTTTAATTATCTTTGTGTACTCAGTTAAAAGATATCCAATCAGAGCAGTAAAATAGATAATTATTTCGAGATATTTATTCATAGAACCACCGCCTAAAACAATTTTACTACGAAAACTTTTAGAGTACAAAAATTATAACAATCCTCTTGTTTACATATTTATATTTATAAACTAAAATTAAGTTAATACATAAAAGAAATAAAATTAGAAAAGAGGAGAGATAATGAAAAAATTTAAACAACTTTTACTTGTGGGCTTAGCAGCCACGACTTTGGTTGCCTGTGGCAAGAAAGCAGAAAATAAAAATCAAGCAGTAGAAGTTAAAGAGCCAGAAAAGATAGTTTACTACACACCACTTACTCATGAAGAGAGAGACAACGAAGAACAAGCCAAGAAAAAAATCTTTGCAGTTATGCTTGATAACCATGACGATGCAAGACCTCAAGCACAAATCTCAAAGGCCGACATAATTTACGAGTACAGGGTTGAAGGGGAATACACAAGATACATGGCACTCTTCCAAAGTAACTTCCCAGAAAATGTGGGACCAGTTCGTTCTGCAAGACCTTACTTTGTTCAAACTGCCAAGGAATACAATGCAATTTATGCCCACTGGGGTGGTTCAGTTGCAGGACTTGAAGAAGTTAAAAAGAGAAATGTTGTGGACCTTGACGGGATTGCCCTTGAAGGTCTTGTCTTCCACAGAAATAAAAATGTTGGCAAAAGGGCTCCTCACAATGGATATATTTCCCTTCCGGAACTTGAAAACTATCTAGTTGAAAAGGGAGTTGACGTAAATGATAACGCAGCATCCCTTAACTTCTACGATAAGGAAGCAAATATAGAAGGCCTTGATGTAAAAGAAATTACTTTAAACTTCAACAATAGGTATAAGACAAAGTTTATCTTTGACGAAGCCACTGGGAAGTATAAATACATTCGCCAAGGTCAACCAGTAATTGATGAGGCAACAGGTCAAGAGTTTGATACAGATAATTTAGTTGTCCTCTTCCAAAAGGGAGTAGTTGCTGGGCCTAAGGGAACTTTAAAAATGGCAAACATAGGAAGTGGTACAGGACTTCTTCTTCAAAAGGGAAAACTTGCACCAATAACTTGGGAAAAGGAAAACGAAGATGCAAGGACAATCTTAAAATATCCTGATGAAACTGAAGTAAAATTCTGCCCAGGCAGAACTTTCTTCTCCATAGTTGATGAAGAAAAGGATGCAGTCTACCAAGTTCCAGAAACTGAAAGCCAAGCAGGGGAAGGAAACGCTACAGGAAACCATGACCCAGCAAAAGTTGATAGCCAAAAATAAAATTAAAAAAAAATATTTTGGGTAATTAAGATTTAGAGGTGATTTTATGATTAACATGGCAAAAATCGACTATGTAATAAATACAACTGGAGCCTCCTATGACATTGTAAGGAAGGCACTTTTAGATAGCGACGGCGACGTTGATGTGGCAATCTCTTACATCAGAGAAGGCAAGTACGATATCAACATTGAACCTTCAAGGGTTTATGAAAGTGAGGAAGAAAAGGATTCTGACTCTCATAAAGAAAAGAAGTCTAGCAAGGACTATGTTGATGATGTAATAAACTATCTTGATGAAATCCTTGAAGCAGTAAAGGAAATCTGGAGAAAGGGAAATGCCAGCAGGTTATTGGTGGAAAATAAGGGCAAAACTGTCCTATCACTTTCATTGACAACATCTGCTATTGGTATGCTATTGGCCCTTCCAGCATCACTACTTGGTCTTTCTGCAGCCTACATCTATGACTACTCCTTCAAAATAATCATGGACAATGGAGAAGTAATTGACGTTAAGGAATATCTAAAGGACAAGAGCAAATTTTTATAAAATTTATTAAAGTTAAGAGCCCTTCGGGGCTTTTTTTCTTTAAAAATGAGGGGAAAAATGATAATTACAAGTAAAAATAACAATACATACAAATTTTTAAAGGGGCTTTTGGAGAAAAAGCACAGGCAGGAGAATAAACTCTTTATGGTGGAGAAGCCTGTGGTTATTGAAGAGGCTGAGGGGATTAAAATTCGATATCTTGCCCTTAGTGAGTCTGCCTACAGGTCAAATAAATTTGAGAAAATTGTAAAAAATGTAGATCAAGATAAACTCTTTGTCTTTTCCGACAATATTTTCAAAAATCTTTGCGATGCTGTCACATCTCCTGGCATCATAGCCTACTACTCTTACCTTCACAGGGACTTTGACAGGACTTCTGGCAAATTTTTGTATCTTGACGACATAAGGGAGCCAGGCAATCTTGGAGGAATAATTCGTTCAGCCGATGCCCTGGGACTTGACGGCCTTATAATTTCTCCTGAGTCCTGCGACCTTTACAATCCTAAGACTGTTAGGTCTTCCATGTCCTCCATCTTTAGGCTGCCAATTTACTTTATGGCTCGAGAAGACTTAGTGGGCTTAGACTTTAATATTCTTGCAACTTCATTAGAAAATTCAACTTCAACGAGGGATTATGACTTCAAGGACAAGGACATAGTTGTAATAGGAAACGAAGCTAAGGGAGTTTCGGACTTTTTAATGTCCCATGCAAGGGGATTTTTAAATATTCCAATTTCTGACAAGGTTGACTCCCTTAATGCCAATGTGGCAGCATCAATTATAATTTACGAGATGATGAAATGACCTATGTATTAGTGGCAGAAAACTTTCCAGAAGAGTCTGCCGAAAAATTAAAAAAATATGGACAAGTGGTGAGGACCAAGGCAAACAAAAATGTATTAGAAGGACTAGACACCCACCCAGACATCTTGGTACATCCTCTTCCAAGTGGAGATTTAATTGTTGACAGGGATAATTTTGACTATTATAAAGAGATCTTCAAAGACAAAAAAATTCTTCCATCACATTCATCTTTATCTGCAAAATATCCAGGAGACATCCACTTAAATGCCTTTGCATTTAAGAATATTTTCATCCACAACTTAAAGCACACCGACCAAGTTATCCTAGATTATTATAAAAATGAAGGATTTGACCTTGTAAACATCAAGCAAGGCTATGGCAAGTGCTCCTGCCTTGTGACTCAGGACTTTGTTATCACAAGCGACGGAGGAATCTACGAGACCCTAAAGGGCTTGATTCCCATTTATAAGATAGACCAGGGGCAAATTAAACTTCAAAACTTCAACTATGGTTTTATTGGCGGGGCAAGTGGAGTCTTGGGCAAAAAAATATTCTTCACAGGAGATTTTTCTCATCACTCCTCCCATGAAGAAATTCTAAAAATTATTAATAAATATGATTATGAAATTGAAATTTTGTCCAAAGACCCAATAGAAGACTTTGGAACAATATTTTTTATAAAATAAATCTAAAACTTGTTTTAAATAAATTCGCCTGGGTAATATATAGGGGCGAGAGAAATGATATATTCTTTCAGAATTATTCTTGAACATATAAGACCTTTGTGTTATTATAGAAACAATTTTAAAAGAGACTTTGATAAGAAGAGTAGGATTTATAAAATTCTCAGAGAGGAAATGGTTGGTGTAAATTTCCAATTTTATATTTTTGAAAACTATCTTGGAGTCCCATAGCAAACTATGGCGTCAGGACGCGTTAAGTCCCTAGAGTTTAATTAAGGTGGAACCACGGTCATCGTCCTTTGGGATGGTGGCTTTTTTTATTATTAATTTTTAGGAGGATAAAATGATTATAAAGTATCCAGACGGATCACAAAAAGAATACGAAAGTGGAGTTAAGGTATCTCAAATCACTGGAGATATCTCAGAAGGTCTTTTGAGACAATCTCTTGGAGCAGTTGTTAATGGAGAAATCCTAGGCCTTGACGACAAGGTTTATGAAGACAGTGACTTCAAGGTTGTAAAATTTGAAGACAAGGAAGGAAAGCAAATTTTCTGGCACACTGCATCCCACATCATGGCTTATGCAATCCAAGAACTTTATCCAGATACAAAATTTGCCATTGGACCTTCAACTGAAACAGGCTTCTACTACGACCTTGACCTTGAACACAGATTTGTAGAAGAAGACTTCAAGGCAATTGAAGACAAGATGAAGGAAATTGCAAAGAAGGACCTTCCAGTAGAAAAAATTGAAATTTCAAGAGAAGATGCACTTGCTCACTTCAAAGAAAAGGGACAAGACTACAAGGTTGAACTAATAGAAGACCTACCAGCAGATGAAAAGATCACAATGTATAAGATTGGTGACTTCCTTGACCTTTGCAAGGGACCTCACCTTCTTTCAACTAAAAAAATCAAGGCTATTAAACTTCTTTCTATAGCAGGTGCTTATTGGAGAGGGGACTCTAACAATAAGATGCTTCAAAGACTTTACGGTATTGCCTTTGAAAAACAATTACAACTTGATGAATATATCGAAAGACGTGAAGAAGCTGAAAAGAGAGATCACAGAAAACTTGGTAAGGAACTTGACCTCTTTAGTATGCACGAAGAAGGACCTGGCTTCCCATTCTTCCACCCAAATGGAATGGTATTGAGAAATAACCTACTAAACTGGTGGAGGGGAGTTCTTGATGAAAATGGTTACGGAGAAATCTTAACACCAATTATCCTAAACGAAGACCTATGGCACAGATCAGGTCACTGGGATCACTACAAGGACAATATGTACTTTACAAAGATTGACGATGGTGACTATGCAGTTAAACCAATGAACTGCCCTGGCTCAATCCTTGTTTACAATTCCAACAAGCACTCTTATAGGGACCTTCCTATTAGACTTGCTGAATATGGTATAGTTCACAGACACGAACTTTCTGGAGCATTACATGGTTTATTTAGGGTAAGAACATTTACTCAAGACGATGCCCACGTTTACTGCTTGTTCTCACAAGTTAAGGACGAAGTATTCAAGATGATTGACCTTGCAGACTACCTATACTCAACATTTGGATTTAAGTATTCAATTGAACTTTCAACAAGACCAGACGACTACATGGGAGAACTTGAAGCTTGGAACCTTGCAGAAGAAAGTCTAAAAGAAGCACTAGAAGAAAAGAAGCTTCCTTACACAATTAACGAAGGCGACGGAGCTTTCTACGGTCCAAAGATTGACTTCCACCTAGAAGATGCCATTGGTAGAACTTGGCAATGTGGTACAATCCAACTTGACTTCCAACTTCCAGAAAACTTTGACCTAACTTATGTTGATGAAAATGGAGAAAAGAAAAGACCAGTTATGCTTCATAGGGCCCTACTTGGATCAGTTGAAAGATTTATGGGTATCCTAATCGAACACTTTGCAGGTAAGTTCCCACTATGGTTATCTCCAGTACAAGTTGAAGTTATCCCTGTATCAGACAAGTTCAAAGACTTTGCTAAGTCTATTGCAGATAAACTTCACGCAGAAGGACTTAGGGTTCACCTAGACGGACGTGCTGAAAAAGTTGGTTACAAGATCAGAGAAGCACAAGTTAAGAAGATCAACTACATGCTAGTTATTGGTGAAAAAGAAGAAACTTCTGGCAAGCTTTCAGTAAGAAAGAGAAATGGGGAAGAAGTTCAAGATGTTGATGTAGATGAATTTATCGCATCACTTAAAGAAGAAATTAAAAACAAGACAATCACTGATTAAGTTGTACTTGAAAAAATATAAAATATAAAATTTTAGCAGGTCTTAGGGGCCTGCTATTTTTGTGAGAATTTTTATAAGTTAATAAATTTTTATAAAGTCAGAGACTTTTATGACAAAGTAAGATATTATAATCTTATAAAGATTAATAAAGTCATAAATTTTTATAAAGTTATAATTTTTTATAAAACCATAATTTTTTACGAGCTTATGAATTTTTATGATAAGAAGAGAATCCTATAAAGTCATAAATATTTATAAAATTTCTTTACAAAGTTTGGTCCATGTGATAGAATACATTGATGTAACCGCACAGAATAGGTTTTAAACTTAGGTACCTAGGATGGCGAGTCTTGTAATGAGGAGGTGCTACAAATGTACGCAATTATTGAAACAGGCGGAAAACAATACACTGTTGAAGCTGGTGACAAACTTAGAGTTGAAAAACTAGATGCAAAAGAAGGCGACGTTGTAACTTTTGACAAGGTTGTTTTTGTATCAGGTGACGAGCCAAAAGTTGGTACTCCATACGTTGAGGGTGCTAAGGTTGAAGCTAAGGTATTAGCTCAAGCTAAGGCTAGAAAAGTTATTGTATATAAATACAAATCTAAGAAAAACGAAAGAAAGAAAAACGGACACCGTCAACCATACACTTTAGTTGAAATTTCAGGTATTAACTAATGACTAGGATTGACCTTTACAAAAAGGGCGATTATTACTATGGATTTAAGTCTTGTGGTCACGCAGAGGGAGAATTTGACAAACTTGTCTGCTCCAGCATATCAACTCTCACTCAAACCCTATACTTTACCTTGATAGATAAGTTGGGAGTAAGTGAAGGTGACATTAGGGACTCACAGGGCGACGGAATGTTAAAAATAGAAATTTTAAAAAGTGATATTTTTAAAAGAAATGATATTCAAACTTGTTTTGAATTTATGATTAAGGGGATAGAACTCATTGACGAGGCCTATCCAGGATATTTGACACTAAAGAAGGTGGAGGTGCAAAATGATTAAATTTGATTTATTGCTTTTTTCTTCAAAAAAGGGAGCAGGTTCTTCTAAGAACGGTCGTGACTCAAACTCAAAAAGACTTGGAGTTAAGAGAGGCGACGGACAATTTGTTCTAGCAGGTAACATCATCGTTAGACAAAGAGGAACTAAAATCCATCCAGGTGAAAATGTAATGAGAGGGTCAGATGACACTTTATTTGCAACAGCTGATGGAATTTTAAGATTCACAACTAAGGGCAAGGGCGGAAAGAAATTCGCTAATGTTTACCAAGAAGAAAAAGTTGAATTAGCATAAAGATGAAGCAAGGGAAACCTTGCTTTTATTTTTTTAAGAGTAAAGTCTAATTTTCACAAAGATTTTACATATTTGATACAAGGTTCAAGTTTTCACTACAATTCTGTGCTAATTCTGTGATATAATTTTAGAAAATGTGAGGTAAAAATGTTTATAGATATAGCTAAAATTAAATTAAAAGCTGGAAAAGGTGGAGATGGCGCTGTCGCTTGGCGAAGAGAGAAATTCGAACCAGCAGGAGGACCAGCTGGTGGCGACGGAGGCAGAGGTGGCAATGTAATTGTAATGACAGACTCTGGACTTCACACTTTGATGGACTTTAGATACAAAAGAGAATACAAGGCCGAAAACGGACAAAACGGCATGAGCAAATTAAAGTTTGGAAAAGACGGAGAAGATATTGTCCTAAAGGTACCAGTGGGAACCCTAATTAGGGACGCTAATACTAAGGGAGTTATCTACGACTTAAAGGAAAATGGCATGGCTGTAACTGTTTGCAAGGGTGGACGTGGTGGCATGGGTAATGCCAGGTTCAAGACTTCTACTAGACAGGCACCAGCCTTTGCTCAAGCTGGTAACATGGGAGAAGAAAGAGAGATAATATTAGAACTTAAACTCCTTGCTGATGTGGGACTTGTTGGTTTCCCTAACGTAGGTAAGTCAACCCTACTTTCTATAGTTACATCTGCTAGACCAAAGATTGCCAATTATCACTTTACAACCCTTACTCCAAACCTTGGAGTTGTAAAAATTGATGAAGGCGAATCCTTTGTTATAGCAGACATACCTGGACTTATTGAGGGAGCATCTGAAGGAGTTGGTCTCGGAGACGAATTCCTAAAACACGTTGAGAGGACAGGAATCCTCATCCACGTCCTTGATGTTTCTGGATCAGAACATAGGGACCCAGTTGAAGACTTCTACAAGATAAATGAAGAACTTGTGAGATACAATGAAAAGCTGGGAGAAAAGAGACAAATTATTTTTGCCAACAAGACTGATGTACCAGGGGCAGAAGAAAATCTCAAGAAACTAAGAGAAGAACTTGGGGACAAGTATGAAATAATTGCCGGCTCCTGTGCCACAACTGAAAATGTAGACAAGCTAATGAAGGAAACCTACAGACAACTTCAAGAAGTGGACTACACAGATTATGAAACTTACGACATAGAACACGTAGAAGAAGTTAAGAGAGAAGAAGGCATCAGGGTCTATAAGGACCAAGGAGAATACTTTGTTGAAGGGCCTTACATTGACAAGCTCCTTCGCTCCACAAACTTCGATGATTACGATTCACTTAAATACTTCCAAGAAAACCTTAGAAAGAATAAGGTTGTAGAAAAACTAGAAGAACTTGGAGCCCATGATGGCTGCTCAGTATTTATTGGCGAATACGAATTTGAATTTTTTGAATAAGCAGGTGATAGAATGTTAACAGGAAAAGAGAGAGCCTACCTAAAGAGCCTTGCCCACAATATGGACCCACTTATCCAACTGGGAAAAGATGGAATAAACCAAGGCTTTTTAAGTCAAATAGATAAACTATTAGAAGACCATGAAATTGTAAAAATCAATGTCCTACAAAACGCACCAGTGGAAGTTGACGAAATTGTCGACGACATCCTTGATGCAACAGGAGCAGAATTTGTCCAAAAGATTGGCAAGAAGCTTACAATTTATAGGGAATCTAAAGAAAACAAAAAAATAGAATTATAATGAAAAAGTACGGAATTTTTGGAGGCAGCTTTAACCCAATCCACTATGGTCACCTCATGATATGTGAGTATATCAAGGAGGAGATGGGCCTGGACAAGGTAATTTTTATACCAACAGGTAACCCACCCCACAAGGACCTTGAGGTTTCAGCAAAGGACAGGTATGAGATGGTTAGACTTGCCATCTCCCCAAACCCAGATTTTGAAATATCAGACATAGAGACCACTAGGGTCAAGATGTCCTACACAGTAGACACCATTAGGGAACTGAAAAAAATCTACAGAGAAGAAAAACTATACTTTTTGATAGGCTTGGATTCCATCTTCCAACTTAAGACTTGGATGAAGATAGGCGACCTATCCAAGGAGATAGAATTCGTAGTAGCCCTAAGACCAGGCTACATTAACAAAGACGAAATAAATAGGGAGATAGACTTTTTAAGAGAAAACTTTGGGACGAAGGTAAATCTTATAAATACTCCCCTCTATGAAATTTCTTCAACAGACCTAAGAGATAGGATCCGTGAGGGCAAGTCTCTAAGATATTTAATTCCAAAAAAAGTTCTAGATTATATAGAAGAAAGTGGGTTTTATAAAGGTGACCTATAATTTAAAAAAATATGAAAAAGAAATACGTGACAGGATAGGCGAAAAAAGATTTCTCCACACCTTAAGGGTTAGAGATACTGCCCTAGAACTTGCAAAGATTTATGAAGTAGACCAAGAAAAGGCAGAAGTGGCAGGATTTTTACACGACTGTGCCAAGATAAGAGACCATGAGGAGCTTATAAAGGCGGCAAAGGAAGCTGGACTTCTCCTAACAAAGGAAATGATCAAGGCACCACAAATCATCCACTCCTATCTTGGGGCTATCTATGCAAGAGACCTTTATGGGATAGAAGATGAGGACATCCTAAATGCCATCACCTATCACACAACAGGCAGGGCAAATATGTCAGACCTAGAAAAAATAATTTTCTTAGCAGATTACATCGAGCCTATGAGAAACTTTGATGGGGTGGAAAGGGCAAGACAACTTGCAAAGAAAGACCTTGACGCAGCCATGTATTTCGCACTAAATAACACATTAAAATTTTTAGTTGACCATGACACTTATATAGTGCCAACAACAGTAACAGCTAGAAATTATTATAAGGAGTGTTGAATCCTTGAAAACTTTTTTTAAAGCCTTTTTTACAACAATAATATTAATACTAATACTTGCCCTTGCAGGAGTAGCAGGCTACTTCTACTTCTTTGAAGACGAAGATGCTGACAAGATAGACCAAGGAAGGGAAGACCTACAATTCTTGATGCTGGGAGTAGACTCCCTTGATGCAAAGAAAGCAGACAATGCAAGGTCCGACACAATAATGGTAGTCAACCTAGACGGCAAGACTGGAAAAGTAAATATAATTTCAATCCCAAGAGATACCTACACAAAGATAAAGGGTTACAAAAAGACAAAAATCAACCATTCATTTAAGTTTGGTGGAAGTGAACTTACCCTTGACACAGTTAATAAACTCCTTGGAACAGATATAAAATATTACGTTACAGTGGACTACAGGTTTGTAGAAGACGTGGTAAATAAAATAGGTGGAGTAGAAGTTGATGTCCCAATAGATATGAAATACAAGGACCCAACAGCAGACCCACCACTAACAATAGACATAAAGGCAGGAAGGCAAAACCTAATGGGCTACGATGCCATAGGATTTTTGAGATTTAGGAAGGGATACAAGAATGCCGACCTTGGTAGAGTAAAGGCACAACAACAATTTATGTCAGCCATCCTCTCAAAGATGAAAGATCCAAAGACCCTAGTCAAGGCACCACTCCTACTTTCATCCTATGTATCTTACACAGAAAACAACATACCTGTAAAGAAACTTATAAAAATCGCAGCAAAAATGCGTCACGTGACAAGTGAAGACATAGTTACTAACACCCTACCAGGAGCACCAAAATATATGGGAGGAGTTTCCTACTTCATACCAAATGAAAACAAAATACAAGTAATGTTATTGGAAAATAATTTTAAATAGGAGGTAACATGACAACTCAAGAAAAATTAGACATTATCGTAAAATCTTGTGAAGACAAGAAGGGGATTGACATCAAGGTCCTAGACATTAAGGGCATGACATCAATCGCAGACTACTTTGTAATAGTAAGTGGTAACTCATCATCACAAGTTGATGCCCTAACAAGAGAAATTGACGAAAAATTATCTGAAAAGGGAGAAAAACCACAAAATCAAGAAGGTAAAAATTCATCAAGGTGGATAATCTTAGACTTTGGCGATATAATAGTACATGTATTCCACAAGGATGAAAGAGAATACTACAATCTAGAAAGATTGTGGGAAGAAAACCACGAAACAAAAGAGGAGGAGTAAAATGGTAAAAACATTACACACAGATAAGGCACCAGCAGCAGTGGGACCTTATTCACAAGCAACAGAAGCAAACGGATTTATATTCACATCAGGACAACTTCCATTAGTTCCAGAAACAGGGGAACTAATCACTGATGACATCAAAAAAGCAACAGCAAGAAGTCTTGACAACATCAAGGCAATCCTAGAAGAAGCAGGCTCAAGCCTAGACAAGGTTGTAAAAGTTAACATCTTCCTAGACGATGTAAATGACTTTGCAGCAGTAAACGAAGTATATTCAGAATACTTCGCAAACCACAAACCAGCAAGATCTTGCGTAGAAGTAGCAAAGCTACCAAAGGGTGGCCTTCTAGAAATCGAAGCAATAGCAGTAAAATAATTTCTAAAGAGGACCCGAGAGGGTTCTTTTTTTTAATAACGAGGTAGACATGAAAGAAATAAATGTTAACGAGATAGGTAGGGTCGTGGACCCGATAGTTATAGATGTGCGTGAGGACTACGAGCTAAAAGAAACAGGCACTATAAAGGGTGCCATCCACATCCCTATGAATGAAGTCCCAAATAGACTGGGCGACATACCAAAGGACAGAGAAGTCTATATCCTCTGCAGGTCAGGAGTGAGGTCCTACAACGTAGCAAAATATCTAAACCAAATAGGATATGAAGCCATAAACCTTGATGGCGGTATAATAAACTACAAGGGCGACTTGGTTAAGTAAGTAGTAAAAACTTGCAAGTTAATATAAAATTACAAGTTAATATAAAATAAGAAGTTAATAAAAAATTTTAAGTTAATAGAAAGTAAACAAATCCCACAGGAGAAATCTTGTGGGATTTTTGAGTGGGACTTTTGACTTCTCATTAAGTAATACTTTCTTGCAGAGTTAAGATTTCCTATTAACGTAATAGCTTTCTACAAATTTATAATTTTTTACGACTCTGTGATTATTTACAAACTCATAATATTTTAAGTAAATGTCAATCTTATAAACTTTTTAATGTTTTTTGTGTTATAATGTCTTAAGAAAGAACTTGAAGGACCGAGGGAATCTCGGTCTTTTTTTATTTTTAAAATAGATTAGGAGAATATATTGAGATTTAGTGATTTAATTTTATCAAAGGAAGTTTTGCAGGCAATTGATGATATGGGTTTTGAAAGTCCATCTGAGGTCCAAGAGGCTACTATACCTCTTATCTTAGAAGGTCGTGACGTACTCGCTCAAGCCCAAACTGGTACTGGCAAGACCGCTTCTTTTGGGATACCAATGATTGAAGGAATAGAAGATAAGAGACATGACTTGCAGGGACTTGTTCTTGTTCCAACAAGGGAGCTTGCAAGACAAGTTTCTGATGAGTTGAAAAAGTTAGCCAAGTATAAAAAGTTCATCAATATTGTGCCCATTTATGGTGGTGCTGATATGAGTAAGCAACTTCGTGACCTAAAGAAAGGAGCAAACATAGTAGTTGGTACTCCGGGAAGGGTTATGGACCACATGAAGAGAAAGACTATTGTGCTTGATGACTTAAAGTTTTTGACTCTTGATGAGGCTGACGAGATGTTTGACATGGGCTTTAGGGATGATATGAAGACTATTATCGAGAAGACTAACCCTCATAGGCAAACTTTATTTTTCTCAGCAACTTTTGACAATGATATAAAGGAATTTTCAAGACTATATCAAGTTGATCCTGCTAAAGTTATTATTGAGAAGAAGGAACTTACTGCTGAGAAGATTGAGCAATTTTATCTTGAACTCAACAGGAATATGAAGACAGAAATTTTAAACAGACTCATCCTCATCCACAAGCCGAAGAAGTCTATAATCTTCTGCAATACCAAGAGGATGGTGGAGGCTCTCGAGGTTGAGATTGCTCAAAGGGGTTACAAGGTTGACTCCCTCCATGGGGATATGCGTCAGTCATCAAGGGATAATGTTATGAAGAAGTTTAGAAATGGGACTATTGATGTCTTAATTGCCACTGATGTTGCTGCTCGTGGTCTTGATGTGTCTGACATTGACCTTGTCTTCAACTACGACTTGCCACAACAAGCTGAGTATTATGTTCACAGGATAGGACGTACTGCAAGGGCTGGCAAGAAGGGTGCTTCCTTTACCTTTGTAACTAGCAAGGATTATCCAAAGTTTAGGGAAATCGAAAAGTATGCAAACATAAAGATGGAAAAGATAAAGCTACCTACTAAGGCTGATGTTGAGAGGGAGAGTCTTGACAACCTCTTTGACAAGGTCAAGAAGAATATAATAAGAGCTGAGGACCAAGAGAACTACACAGAAGTTTTAAATAAACTATTGGCTGAGGGCAACAGCCTCTACGATATTTCTACATCTCTTCTAAAGATGGTGAATGAGTCATCTAACAAGACAAAGATAAAGAATCTTGATAGGGTTGACTATGGTAAGAAGTTTGAAATGTCTAAGAAGTCTGACTCTTCTAAGAGGAAGTCCAAGGACAAGGGCATGAAAAAAATTAAGGGGCCAAAGATTTTTATTAACAAGGGCAAGAGAGACGACCTTGACTCTCGTGATATCATTAAGTTCCTTGGCAAGTACACTAATCTTACACCTAGCGATATTGGGAGGATTAATATTATGCCGAACTTCAGCTTCGTAGAAATTCCAAAAAATATGATTAAGGATGCCATAAGAGATATTGATGGCAAAAATCTTAAGGGCAAGTCTATTAAGGCAGAGTATTCTGAAAAATAATTTTTATGAGTTAATAAATATTAAAAAGTAAATTTTAAAAAAATAAATTTTAAAATTTCCCCAGGTGGAGTTCACTCACTTTGGGATTTTTATTTGCAAATTTTATTTATTTCAATCTTTGTTATAATAGACCTAGGAGGTTTTTATGGATAACAAATTTTTAATTATAGATGGAAGTTCTCTCTTCTTCAGGGCCTTTTATGCTCTGCCACTTCTTAAGACTAAGAGGGGACTTTATACAAATGCAATTTATGGTTTTGTCATGATGGTAGAAAATGCCATTGATAAGATCAAGCCAACTCACCTTGCAGTTTGCTTTGACATGAAGGGGAAGACTTTTAGGTCAGAGATTTACAAGGACTATAAGGGAACTAGGCAAAAAACTCCTAACGAGTTGGAACAACAATGGCCTCTTGTGCGTGAGATCTTGGGCTACATGAATGTAAAAATTCTTGAGTCACCAATTTATGAGGCTGACGATATTGCCGGTACTCTTTCGAAGCTTGGGACTGAAGAAGGTTTTGAAAATTATCTTTTGACAGGGGACAAGGACTATTTTCAACTTGTAAATGAAAAGACTAAGGTCCTCTTCACTCGCAAGGGCATCACTGACATAGACATTATGACAGTGGAAAAGATTAAAGGAGATTATGGGATTGAGCCTCTTGAATTCATTGAACTAAAGGCTCTTATGGGAGATTCATCTGACAACATACCAGGGATTTATGGGATTGGAGAAAAGACTGGCCTTAAATTAATTCATGACTTCCACACTATTGAAAATCTTTATGACAATATTGATGAAGTTTCTGGCAAGAAGTTAAGGGAAAAATTAATTGATGGAAAGATGTCTGCTTTTATGAGTAAGAAGCTGGGAACAATTGTAAAGGATGTTCCTCTTGAAGAAAGCCTTGATGACTTCAAAAAAGTCGACTACGATTATGAAAAGTTGTCAGAACTTTATCGTGAGTTTGAGTTCAACTCTATGTTAGATAGGCTTCCAGAAGAATATCGCAAGGAAGAAGTGGAGGAAATCTCCCAAGACAACTTTGAATTTGTTGAAATAAAAGACCTAAAGGAAATTGAAAAAGAATTAAAGGACAAGAAGTCTCTTGCCTTTAAATTTATTACAGATGGAAAGATTTATGAAGATGTGAAGCCCATCTATCTTGCAGTCAAGGTCAAGGACTCAGAAGTCAAGCTTATTTCTTATGAGGACATAGACTTTGACATCTTGAAAAAGCTTATGGAAGATGAAGAGCTAGAGAAGCTTGGATATTCTTTAAAGGAAGATATTATCATCCTAATGGGCCTTGGGATTGACATCAAAAACTATTCCCACGACGTTGAAATTGCAGAATATTTATTAAATTCAACTAAGTCAGACTATGACATCAATAAAATTTCCATGGACTACTTTAAAAATGGTTACTTGGACCTTGAAGACCTACTTGGCAAGGGAGCAAAGAAGAAAACTTATGCCGACTTAGATAAGGTTGACCTCTTTAAGTATTTTGCCTTTGTCTTAAACACAATTTATAGGTTAGAGGACCTTCAAAAGAAAAAAATTGATGAAGAGGAGATGACAGCTCTCTACCAAGATATGGAGCTACCCCTTGTTGAAGTCCTTGCATCAATGGAATATGTAGGCATCAACACTGATGAGGCAGTCCTTGATGAAATTGACGAGCAAATTATTGAAAAATTAAAAACTTTGGAAGAGAAAATTTATGATGAAGCTGGAGAAAAATTTAACATAAATTCGCCAAAGCAATTGGGTGCAATCTTATTTGACAAGATGGACTTTCCAGTTATTAAAAAGACTAAGACTGGTTACTCAACTTCTGCAGATGTATTGGAAAAGTTACGTGGCAAGGGCGAGATAATCGACAAAATCTTGGACTATAGGAAGTTCTCCAAGTTGAAGTCAACTTATATTGACGGTTTAAAGGCTGTTATAAATAAAAAAACTAAGAGGATTCACTCAAGGTTTATGCAAACAGTGACTGCCACTGGAAGGATTTCTTCAATTGATCCAAACCTACAAAATATTCCAATAAAAACTGAAGAAGGACGATTAATAAGAAAGGCCTTCTTGGCATCAGAGGGTGGAGTCCTAGTTGACGCCGACTACTCACAAATTGAACTTAGAGTCTTAGCTGCCTTATCAGATGACAAGGAGATGCTTGATGCCTTTAAGCATGGACTAGACATCCACAGAAAAACTGCATCAGAAGTCTTTCATATAGACTACGATCAAGTTGAGGACCGTCAAAGATATGAAGCCAAGGCAGTAAACTTTGGAATTGTATATGGAATTTCCGACTACGGACTTTCACAAAATTTAAACATACCAAGGAAGGCTGCCAAGGAATATATTGATAACTATCTTGGTCATTTTGTGGGAATAAAAGACTATATGGCAGAAGAAATTAAAAATGGCAAGGACAAGGGCTATGTGGAAACAATCTTCAAGAGAAGGAGATACATCCCAGAACTAAATGCCAAGAACTTCAACATTAGAAGCTTTGGAGAGAGAATTGCTCTTAACACTCCTATCCAAGGGTCAGCTGCCGACATCATAAAAATTGCCATGGTGAAAGTTTACAATGAACTTAAGAAGAGAAATTTAAAATCAAAATTAATAATTCAAATTCATGACGAGCTTGTTGTTGACACAGCAGAAGATGAAATTGAAGAAGTGAAAGAACTTATGAAGGACCTAATGGAAAACTCTGTGGACTTAAATGTAAAATTGTCTGTGGATATGAATACGGGAAAGAATCTATATGAGTCCAAATAAAATCATTGGATTGACAGGATCAATCTCAACAGGCAAGACCCAGGTGTCAAATTATTTAAGGCAAAGAGGAGAAAATCTTATCGACGCCGATTTAATTGCAAGAGAAGTTGTGGACCTTGAACCAGTTAAAGGAAAAATAAAAAAAGTCTTTGGAGATGACATCTATAAGGATGATAAACTGGACAGGGAGGCTCTTGGAGAAATTGTCTTTAGGGACGAGGACAAGAGGAAGGTCTTAAATGAAATTGAGCACCCAGAGATTTATAGGATAATCTTAGAAGAGATAAAAAATTCTGCGGGCAGGGTCTTTGTGGATATACCACTTCTCTTTGAAGCCAAGCACTTAAATGAAAAATATGGCTTAGACTTTGATGAAGTTTGGCTTGTATATGTAAGTAGGGAAACGCAAATTGTAAGACTTATGAAGAGAGACAAGATAAGCAGGGGCTACGCACTAGAAAAAATAAATTCGCAAATGTCTGTTGAGGACAAAAAAGTTATGGCAGACGTCATAATAGATAACTCAGGAAGCTTGGAAGAAACCTTTCGCCAAGTAGAAGAAAATTTAAAAAGATTATAAAAAGAGATGTGTTGGGCCGACCTAACACATCTTTTAGATTGCTTTAAAATTATAAATGGAAATAAAAAAACTGACTGCATACGCAATCAGTATCTTGGCAGGGGTAGCAGGACTCGAACCCACGACACTTGGTTTTGGAGACCAATGTTCTACCAACTGAACTATACCCCTACAACAGATTACATAATACCAAATTTTTAATTGCTTGTAAAGAGAATATTATTTTTTGCAAAATTACATGTTATAAAAAATAACATAAACATTTACACGTGTGATTAATACGTGTATAATTATAAGCGTAAGGAGGAATTGTTTATGGCCAAAACAAAGCCTTACAGAAAAGTTGTCAAAATTCTAAAAGATAATGGTTGGGTTCACACGAGAACTGATGGCTCTCATGAAATTTATGTAAAAGATGGAAAAGCCTGCCCTGTAAAGTGCAGCAAGAAAGATATTCCATCAGGAACTTTAACGAGTATTGAAAGAATTACGGGGCTAAAATTTTAGCCCTGACAACTTCCATAGAGGAGTGATTTTATGAAAGATACCTATACATTTCCCTGTATTATAAAATTTGATGAAGAAGATAAGATTTATTATGTTAGATTTCCAGATATTGAAGAAGCTTTTACAGATGGAGATAGCTTAAAGGAAGCAGTGTATAATGCACAAGAAGTTTTAGGACTTGTTATTTATGAGAGAGAGAAGATGGGTAGAGAAATTCCTAAAACAACAGAGTCTATGATAAAGACTGGAGAGAATGAATCATTATCCTATATTTCTGTGTGGATGCCTCTAGTTAGAGACAGAATAGAGGAAAAATCTGTAAAAAAAACCTTGACCATACCCAAGTGGTTAAATGATCTTGCAGAAGAAAATAATGTAAATTTTTCACAACTTCTACAAGTAGCTATAAAAAAATATATTGGATTAAATTAAGAGTGGTTGAGCAATCACTCTTTTTTGTTTGTAAACAAATTAATAAAACTAAAATATAAAATCAAAAAAAAGTGAAAATTTAATTTTATTTCTCATTTTAAAAATATAAAATCAAAAAAAGTGAAAAATTTGATTTTATTTCACAATAAAATTGATTTAATAAGAAATTGAATTGCCATTGTAAAAAGTGATGTAAGAATCAAAGCTTGAAAAAAATTTAAGATATAATTAAAAAAATGATTTAATAGGTGATAAAAAGGCGATATGCTTGATTTTGTTTAAAAATTTTTTGCAACTATGTTATAATTATATATTATGAATTGGAGGTCAAAATGAAAGAAAAATTAATTGGAATCAAAGATGAATCCATGAAACTTTTAAATGAAGTTAAGACAATTAAAGATATAGATGAACTGAAAGTTAAGTACTTAGGTAAGAAGGGAGAGATTACTCAAATCCTAAAGAGTATGAAGGATCTTTCCAAGGAAGAAAGACCTGTAATGGGTGCCCTTGTCAACGAAGTGCGTGAAGAGATTGAAAAGGCTCTTGAAGATAAAAAAACTGAGTTAAATGTAAAAATCTTGGAAAAGAAACTTCACGACGAGAGAATTGATGTTACTTTAAAGACTGACGATATTGTTTTAGGACATAGGCATCCTTTAAAGAAGACGCTTGAAGATCTTGAAGACTTATTTACCCACATGGGCTTTACTGTTTACGATGGTCCAGAGATTGAAACTGTTGAAAACAACTTTGATCTTCTTAATGCACCTAAGGACCACCCATCTAGAGATATGTCTGATACTTTTTATTTTGATAAGAATACAATTCTTAGGTCGCAAACATCTCCTGTCCAAATTAGGGCAATGAAGGAACATGGCGCTCCAATTCGCATGATATGTTCTGGTAGAGTTTTTAGGTCTGACGAAGTTGACGCAACTCACTCTCCAATGTTCCATCAACTTGAGGGACTTGTTGTTGATGAAAAGATTTCTGTTGCCAACTTAATTGACACCCTAAATTATTTTGTTAAGGCCTTCTTTGGTGAAGAAGTTAAGACAAGATTTAGGCCTCACTACTTCCCATTCACTGAGCCAAGCCTTGAAGTTGATACGACTTGTACTTCATGTGGCGGCAAGGGATGTAGTGCTTGTAATCACACTGGCTGGTCTATGGAACTTTTGGGTTGCGGTATGGTTCACCCAAATGTTCTTAGAAACTGTGGTATTGATCCCGAAAAGTATTCTGGTTTTGCCTTTGGTATGGGTATTGACAGAATTGCAATGGTAAGGTACAAGATTACAGATATTAGAATGATGTTTGAAAACAACAAGAAGTTCTTGGAACAATTTTAAGGAGATATAAATGTTATTACCGATTAAATGGCTTAAAGATTATGTTGATTTCGATTTTGATATAAAAAGACTTGCAGATGGACTTTCTAATTCTGGTTCTCATGTTGAATCTATTATTATTCCATCTGAAGGCTTAGATAAAATTGTAGTTGGAAGGATAGAAAAAATTGAAAACCACCCAGATGCAGACAAGCTTGTTATTTGTTCTGTAAATGTTGGTGACGAAGTTCTTCAAATAGTTACTGGCGCTAAAAATGTTTTTGAGGGAGCTATTGTTCCCGTTGCCCTTCATGGTTCTACTGTGGCTGGTGGCACAAAAATTAAGAAAGGCAAGCTTCGTGGTGTTGAATCCAATGGTATGCTTTGCTCCCTAGAAGAACTTGGTTATGAAACTTCAGTTATTCCTAAGGAAGCTCGTGATGGAATTTTCATCTTCCCTGAAGGAACTGAAATTGGTGGATCTGCTATGGAAGCTCTTTTCATGGACAATGAAATTCTTGAATTTGAAATCACACCAAATAGACCAGACTGCCTAAGTATTATGGGAATGGCTGTGGAAACTGCTGCATCCTTTGACTTAAAGACTAAGCACAAGGAAATAAAGATCGAAAATCAAGTTGATGATTTTTCTGATTATTTTGATGATATTGAAATAGATACAGAAAATTGCACAAGATATTATTCAAAGATACTTAAAAATATAAAAATTGGACCATCTCCACTATGGCTACAAGCCTACCTAATGCAAGCTGGAGTTAGACCAATTTCAAATATTGTTGACCTTACAAACTTTGTAATGCTTGAATATGGTCAACCTCTTCATGCTTTTGACCTAGACAGACTTCACTCTAAAAAAATTGTCGTTAGGATGGCAAAAGATGGTGAAGAAACAGTTACTCTTGATGGAGAAACAAGAAAGTTAAAGTCTGACGATATTTTAATTACTGATGGTCAAGAAATCATTGGTCTTGCAGGAATTATGGGTGGACTTGATTCTGAAATCACTGACAAAACTGTAAATGTTTTATTAGAAGGAGCTAATTTCAACAAGGAAAATATTAGGAAGACTTCAAGAAGACTTAACCTAAGAAGTGAAGCATCTTCAAGATTTGAAAAGGGTCTTGATCCTAATCTTGCTAAGAAAGCTGTTGACAGAGTTTGTCAACTTGCATCAGAGTTGGGGATTGCCGAAGTGGTAGATGGATCTAAGGATGTTGGAAACTTCTCTAAGGAAGAAAAAGAAATTAAACTTAGACATCAAAAACTTGTGGACCTAATTGGAGTTGACTTCACAATTGAAGAGGTTGCAAATATTTTAAATAGATTAGAAATTGAAACTGAAATAAAAGGCGACTATCTTGTTGCAAAAATTCCAAGTGTAAGACTTGACCTTGACATAGAAGAAGATCTAATTGAAGAAGTTGCAAGAGTTTATGGCTATGATAAGATTGAACCTAAAAAGCTTATGGGAACTTTAACAGTTGGTAGAAAACCTAGATTTAGAAATGTTGAAGACAGGATCAAAAATCTTTTAACTGGTCTTGGCTATTCTGAATTTATGACTTACTCCTTTGTGAGTCCATCTTCTTATGAAAAGGCAAATTACCAAGAAGATGAAAAAAATATTATAAGAATTCTAAACCCATTGGGAGAAGATTACTCGGTTATGAGGACAACTCTGGTACCTTCAATGATTGATGCCCTTGCTAAAAACTATGCAAGGGGCAACGAAAATGTTGGTGGATTTGAAATTGGAAATACTTTCTTCCCAACAGAAGGTGAACTTCCAAGTGAAAAGTTAAAATTAACTATGGGCTTCTATGACCTAGGCGACTTCTACTACCTAAAGGAATCAATCGAAAAAATCCTTTGGTTCTTGGGCATTAATAAGCTAGAAGTTAGGAGAAAAGAAGCAAGCTTCTTGCACCCAGGCAGGTCTGCAGAATTCCTATTAAATGGAGAAAGTCTTGGAGTATTTGGAGAAGTACATCCAAGGGTTCTTGAAAACTATGGCTTAAAGAAAAAAGCCTATGTTGCAGAACTTGACTTTGAAAAAATCGTAGAAAACACAATTGACAACTACACTTACAAGGACCTTCCTAAATATCCAACAATGAAGAGGGACTTTGCCTTCATTATAGATAGGGATGTTGACTCAGTTGACCTTGAAAAAGTTGCGAAAAAATATGGTAAGGACCTTCTTGAATCCTTTAAGGTATTCGACATTTATGAAGGTGAAAATATAGAAGAAGGAAAGAAATCTGTTGCCTTCTCCCTAGTATTTAGGGCGGCAGACAGGACTCTTGAAGAAAGTGAAGTTACAGAAATTTGTGAAAAAGTAGTTGCTGAGATTGAAAGTGAAATTAAAGCTAAACTAAGATCCTAAGGAGGCTATTATGTCCCATGCGAAGAGAATCGAAGTTAATATCGATGGCATGAAGTTTTATGTCATGGGTAATGACAACGAAAAGTATATTAAGGATCTTGCAGCTGACCTTGATGAAAAAATAAAGGAAACTGCGAGAACTAATTACAAATTGAATCAAGTACAAACTCTTGTCCTTTGTGCCCTCAATGTCTTAGATGACTTTGAAAAGATGAAGTCTGACAAGGACGACTTGGCAAGCACCAGCGATGACAAAAAGGAAATCATGGAGAAGATGGAAGAAATCAAAGATTTGAAGAGGCAACTTTTGATTTTTGAAGAAGAAAACAAAAAGTCCAACAAGTCTTATAGGGACCTTCAGGAGAAAACTCTTGAACTAGAGGACAGAAACAGGAAACTAAACAGGGACCTTATGGATAAGAACCAGGTCCTAACAGAAGCTAAAGAAGAAATCAAAAAACTTGAGGAAAGCATCTCTAATCTTGAAGAAAAAAACAACTCTGCATCGAGAAGGATAATTGACCTATCGAGAGAATTGGAAAATATTTATGAAGAGAAATAAATATGAATTGTTAGCACCTGCAGGTGATATGGCAGCTCTTAAGGCTGCTGTGTCAGCAGGTGCTAATGCCATTTATTTGGGTTATGATGAATTCTCTGCCAGAGCCAAGGCCAAGAACTTCAACAAGGAAGAACTTGAAGAGGCAATTGAGTATGCTCATCTAAGAGGGGTGGAAATTTATGTAACCTTTAACATTTTAATTGCAGACTTCGAATTCAAGAGGGCAATGAAAAGTGTTAAGATGCTTTATGACATTGGTGTTGATGCTTTTATCCTTCAAGACATTGGGATTGCAGCAAAAATTAGGGAGGACTTTCCAGATTTTGAACTCCACGCATCTACTCAAATGGCAGTAAACAATTACTACGGAGCAAAATTTTTAAAAGATATGGGTTTTTCAAGACTTGTACTTGCTCGTGAAACTCCTATTTTTGAAATTGAAAAAATAAAAGACTTAGACATAGATGTGGAGACCTTTATTCATGGGGCCCTTTGCGTTTCTTACTCTGGTCAGTGCCTAATGTCATCAATGATTGGGGGCAAGTCAGGGAATCGTGGCGAATGTGCCCAAGCTTGTAGAAGGTCTTATGAGATTGTGGACTTTGATGGCAAGAAGCTAGCCAATAGACTTTACTATCTTTCTCCCAAGGACCTAAACACCCTTGGCGATGTGGCAAAAGTTATAAAGGCTGGTGGCTATTCTCTTAAAATCGAAGGTAGGATGAAAAACCCCGAGTACGTCTACACAGTGGTTTCTTCTTATAAAAAATCCCTTGAAGGAAAACTACAAGAGGAGGACAAGGAAGATACTATCCAAGTATTCAACAGGGGTTTTACAAAGGGACTTTTTAACGGAGACTTTGGTAGGGACTTCACTTCCTATGACAGACCTGACAACAGGGGAATAGAAATCGGTAGAGTCTTAGAAGTTGGTAAAAATTTTGCGAAAATAATTTTTGACACAGACATCTTTGAAGGTGACGGACTAGAATTTAATTCTTCCAAGGGAAGATTTGGGATGAAGTCCAAAGAATTTTATAAGGCTGGACAAGTTTATCAAGTTGAACTATTTAAAAGACCTCTAGAAAATTCAAAAATTAACAGGACCTACTCAAAGAAACTCTATGAAAAAATTGATGAGAAGATAGCTTCCTATGACTACAAGAGAAAAGTGAATGTGGACTTAAAGATTAAAATTGGAGAAAATCCAAAAATTTATCTCAAGTCAGGTGACCTTGAAGGGTCTTACACCTTAGACAGGTTAGTTGAGCCAGCTAAGAAAGCTGGCTTAGAAAGAGAAAGAGTTATTGAAAATATTTCGAAAACTGGAGACAGTATTTTTGAGTTAGAAAATATAAATTTGGACCTAGATAACAATGCCTTTCTTCCAATTTCATCTATCAATGAACTTAGAAGAGAAGGGTTAAAGATCTTAGAAGATAAAATTTTAAGTGAATCTATTGAAAAGGTTCAAGTCGAAAATAAATTACAAGTTCATGAAAATAAAATAAAAGCAGAGAAATCTCTTATAAAAGTATTTTTCAACAAGTTTAAAGATTTAGAGAAGACAGATTTAAATAAAATCGACGAAATAATTATCAGAGCCAAGGACTTAGAAAAATTTAAAAAGTCCTACGGCGATAAAAATATTTCGATTTATTTGGATAAATTTTATTCCTACGACGAACTTGAAAGACTTAGAGCATACATTTTAAAAAACAAAAACCTTAAGGGACTTTGGATAAATAATCTTTCAGAATACTATATCTTTAAAGATGACGGACTTGAACTCAACGCAGATATTGGACTAAATATCTTCAACAAAAATTCACTAGACTTCTTTAAGGACCTTGGATTTAAGTCGGCAACTTTATCGCCAGAGATGAATAGTGGACAAATTCAAAATATAATTAAGGGGCAAGACATGGAAGTCAATGTGATTTCTTATGGGAGGGTCCCAGTGATGACAATGAAGCACTGTCCTTACTCCATTGAAAAAAATTGTAAGGACGAAAGAAACTGTCCAAGCTGTAAGTCTAAGAACTACCTCTTAAGAGATGAAAAGTCAGTGGACTTTGAAGTTTTGAGGCAAAACACTTTTACAGAAATCTTTAACTCATATCCAATTTTATTAGACGGCTACGTGAACAAGCTAAAAGAAAATAAAATTAGCCTTATTTTCTTGGCAGATGAGTTTACTAATGAAGTCATAGACTTATACAAGAACTACAATGAAGAATACTTTTATAAACTAAAAGGAAAACTAGAAGACAAGTACCAAGCGGTTACTAAGGGACATATAAATAGGGGGATTGTCAGTGGATAATTCTTTAAAGAGAGCATCAAAGACTTTGGAGTTTGACAAGGTCTTAGTTGAACTTAAAAAACTTGCCAGTGCAAGTATCACAAGTGAATATATTGACCAGGTTGAGATTTCTACCCAATACGAAGTTGTAAAAAATAGACTTAACGAAACTCATGAAGCCCTAAAATTAATTATTGCCAAGGGTGAGCCTCAATTATTTGGCATTGTTGACATTAGGTCAATAATCAAGAGGACAGAAATCGGTGGGGGCTTAACAGCAGGAGGTCTCTTACAAGTTTCTGACTTTTTAAGAGTTTCTCGTGGCTTAAAGACTTATCTCAAGAAGGATTCTTTCAACAGTGACGAAGAAGTAAAGTTAGAATACATTGACAAGCTAATTAATGATCTTTACACAGACAAGAGTTTAGAAGATGAGATAAGCTCAAAAATTATTTCTGAAGAAGAAATTGCTGACGATGCTTCTCGTGAACTTTTGAGAATTAGAAGGGGCATAGTGGCAAAAAAGGATTCCATAAAAACAAGGCTAAATGGAATTTTATCTTCTCACGCAGACTTCTTGCAAGATGCCCTAGTTACCCTTCGTGATGGAAGGTACGTTGTTCCTGTTAAGATTGAAAATAAGTCCAGGGTCAAGGGGCTTGTCCACGACATTTCTGGTTCAGGACAGACTGCCTACATTGAACCCGTGGCAGTTGTGGAAGCCAACAACGACTTAAAGGAATTATATATAAAAGAAAATTTAGAAATCGAAAAAATACTTAAAGAACTTTCAGAGTTAGTTGGAGAAAGAAGCGAAGAAATAAAATCAAACCAAGAGAAATTAGTTGAGCTTGATTTTATTTTTGCCAAGGCAAGACTAGGATTAAATTATCGTGCCAATATGCCAAAGCTAAATCGTGAAGGCAGGATAAATTTAATAAAGGCCTACCACCCCTTCTTAGACAGAAAGATTGCAGTGCCAATAGACATAAACTTGGGGATAGACTTTACATCACTTATTGTCACAGGGCCAAACACAGGTGGTAAGACAGTAAGTATTAAGACAGTGGGTCTCTTGACCTTGATGACACAATTTGGACTCTTAATACCAGCTGATGAAGCATCGGAGATTGCAGTTTTTGAAAAAGTTTTTGCAGACATTGGCGATGAACAATCCATTGAGCAGTCTCTCTCAACTTTTTCATCTCATATGGTGAACATTGTCTACATCTTAAAAAATGTAACGCCGAACTCCCTGGTTCTCTTTGACGAACTTGGAGCTGGAACGGACCCAACAGAGGGTGCTGCTCTTGCAAGGTCAATCATGGACTTTATGTTGGAGAGAAAGATAAGATGCATCTCCACATCCCACTACAATCAATTAAAAATTTATGCACTGACAACTGATGGAGTTGCCAATGCCAGCATGGAGTTTGATGTTGATAGCCTATCTCCAACCTATAGACTTTTAATTGGAGTCCCAGGCAAGTCCAACGCCTTTGAAATTTCTAGGAGGTTGGGACTTCCTGATGAGATAATTGGAGAGGCAAAAAATCTCTTGAGCTCAGAAAACATTGAATTCGAAGACGTCCTTCAATCCATTGACGAGGACAGGACAAAAATTCGTGAGTACAGGGAAGAACTTGAGAGAGAAAAAGTTGATTTAGAAAAAGAAAACAAGAGGCTTCAATCAAAAATTAAAAAGCTAGAAGATCAAAAGGAAAAGATTTTAGAAAAATCACGTGAAGAAGCCAAGAGACTTTTATTAAACACTAAAGAAAATGTTGATATAATTTTATCTGAAATAAGCGAAGCCAGGGACAAGATAAGTTCTGAAAATTCTAAAAAAATTCAAGAGGCTCAGGACCTCTTGCGTGAAAGCATAAAAAATGCCAGGGACAGATCAGAACTTGAAATAACAAGATCAGCCAACCCAATAAGAGAAATAAAAGTTGGCGACAAGGTGAGGACATCACTTGGTAATCTTGCAACTGTCTTGGAGCTTCCAGATAAAAAGGGCAACGTCTTAGTCCAATCGGGCATAATGAAAATGAATATGCCAAAGGATTCCCTAACAAGGATTGATGTCCAAGAGGACACAACTAAGAACAACACTAGAAGCATTCTGAAGAACAAGGCCACAAATGTTAAGAGTGAAATTGACATTAGGGGCAAGAATTTTGAAGATGCCAAAGATATTGTTGATAAATATTTAGATGATGCCTATCTTTCTGGCTTAAAATCCGTTAGAATAATTCATGGAAAGGGCACAGGTGTCCTTAGACAAAAGTTAAGAGAACAATTTAGGAATGTTAAGATTATAAAGTCCTATAAAGATGCAGAATATAATGAGGGTGGCGACGGTGTAACTGTAGTTACCCTTAAGTAAGGAGTCAAGATGATAAATTTTAGAGAAGAAATAATAAAAATACTTGATGAAAAAATCGATGGCCTTGATGCCAAAGAAATCGACAAGATGATAGAAGTGCCACCAAACTATGAACTTGGTGATTTTGCTTTTCCGGTTTTTAGTCTAGCAAAGATTTACAGAAAAAATCCAGCTATGATTGCAGAAGAATTGGCAGGACAAATTGATTCAAAATATTTTGAAAAAGTTGAAAATAAAAATGCCTACCTAAACTTTTATATCAACAAGTCCATATTAGTGGAAGAAATCCTAAGAGAAGCTGCTGATAGAAAAGAAGACTTTGGCAAGACAAACTATGGAGATAATAAAAATGTAATCGTAGAATACTCTTCTACAAATATTGCAAAGCCCTTCCACATTGGTCACATTAGATCAACTGTTATTGGAGATTCACTAAAGAGAATTTATGACTTCTTGGGCTTTAACACGATTGCCATTAACCACCTTGGGGACTATGGAACTCAATTTGGTATGCTTATCTATGCCTACAAGACTTGGGGCAGCAAGGCAGCAATTGAAAATGATCCAATTAATGAACTTTTAAAACTTTATGTTAAGGTAAATGGAGTTTGTGAAGAAGATGAAAGTGTTAAGGACGAGTGTCGTTATTGGTTTAAGGAACTTGAAAATGGAAATCCTGAAGCTGTAGAAATTTGGCAATGGTTTAAGGAAGTTTCTCTTAAGGAATTCAACAGGGTTTATGACATGCTTGACATTCACTTTGATTCTTACAATGGAGAATCCTTCTATTCTGACAAGATGCCAGGACTTATTGAAGAACTTAGAGAGAAAAAAGTTCTTGAAGAATCACAAGGTGCAGAAGTTATTAACCTAGAGGAGTATGACTTGCCACCAGCAATTGTTGTTAAGTCTGATGGAACAACAATTTATTTAACTAGGGACCTAGCAGCTGCTAAGTACAGACACGAAACTTACAAACCTTACAAAAATATTTATGTAGTAGGAAGTCAACAAAGTCTTCACTTCAACCAACTTAAGTCTGCCTTAAAGAAGGCTGGCTACGATTGGTACGATGAAATTGTTCACGTTCCTTTTGGTATGGTTTCTCTTGAAGATGGAACTCTTTCAACAAGAAGGGGTAAGGTAGTTTACCTTGAAGATGTACTCAACAAGGCCACAGATAAGGTTCGTGAAATTCTCGATGCAAGAGAAGAAGAACAAGGTCAAAAAATCGAAAACAAGGAAGAGCTTGCACAAACTGTTGGTATTGGTGCAATTAAATTCCAAGAACTTTTCAATGGAAGAATCAAGGACTACACATTTAATTGGGACAAGACACTTTCCTTTGAAGGAGAAACTGGACCTTACGTTCAATACGTTCACGCAAGAATTTGCTCTCTTCTTAAGAAGGGTGACTTTGACATAAATAATGAAATTGACCCAAGTCTACTTACAGAAGAAAGCGAAATAAATATTATTAGAAGTCTTTACAACTTCACTGACGTTGTTGTTGATGCTTGCGAAAAATATGAACCTTACTTCATCACAAGATACACAGTTGAACTTGCAAAGAACTTCAACAAATTCTACAACCAAACTCAAATCTTAGTTGATGATGAAAAATTAAAAAATACAAGACTTATGCTTTGCTACGCAGTTAAGAATGTAATAGCAAGTGGACTTAACTTGCTTGGCATAAAAGCACCTGAAAAGATGTGATGTAATGAATTTTTTTGAAGACTTACAATTAGTTTATAAGAAGGCAGGCAAGGATACTCTTTTAAAAATAAAGAAGGCTCCTATATTTTTAGTTTTTCCTTTTATTTATGGGATAATTTATACTTTGGGATTTTTCTTTATTGGTAACTTTCTTGGTATGGTACTTGGAGGACTAATGGGATTTGTTGCACCGCTTTTGACGTCCTTAATCCTATCAAGCTACTTTTCTGTTTTAAGTGATTTGATTTACTACAATAGAATTAGCTTTAGGAATTTTTCAAAAACTTTTATGGAATACTTTGCATCAATTTATTCAGTGTTTTTTATCCTTATGATAATTTCATTTTTGATGCCAGCTCTAGGTGGTGTGATAGGAGCAACTACTCTTGTGGGAGCAGTAATCACTCTTGCCCTTAATCCAATTGCAGAGTCAATTTATATTAAGGGAGAGTATTACACTTCAGCCTACATTCACTCACTTGAGTTTATGAAGGAAAATTTCTTACTTTGGACTATACCCTTTTTGATTTACCTTGGCATACTTCATCTCTTAGGATTTGATTTTACCTTTATGATTACAACGAATTCCATTGTAGATATTCCTCTTGGTCAAACGATAATGACAGGTCTATCTTACCTAAACCCTCTTGATCCATACAATATTAAAATTTTACTTGCCAGCATCATCACAGGTGCCTATGCAATCTTTAGGGGCAACCTCTACAGGATATTAGTTGGATCAACTAGAAGAAAGAGAGCCTATATGGGCGAGTTATAAAATTTAAATCAAGACTTGACTTCGGTCAGGTCTTTTTTTATTGCAAACTTTATGGGATTTAATAAAGTTATAAGAAGTTATGTAACTATAAATTTAAACACAAATCTTGATAAATAAAATCAAATTAAGATTGAATGAAAAAATTCTATTTGATAGGATTGAAGTATAAAATAAAATTGGAGGAATAAAATGAAAATAATTTCGTGGAATATAGATTCAATTAACGCAGCCCTAACAAGCGACTCAAATAGAGCGAAGATGTCAAGAGAAGTTCTTGCAACAATATTAAGAGAAGACCCAGACATAATTGCAATTCAAGAGACAAAGCTTCCTAAGGGTGGCCCAAGCAAAAAACACAAGGAAATCTTAGCAGAAATGTTCGCTGACTATGATTATGTTTTTGTTTCATCAGAAGAACCTGCTCGAAAGGGTTACGCAGGCAATATGGCATTCTTCAAGAAGGGTCTTGAACCAAAGGTAACTTTCCCAAAAATCGATGCGCCAGACACAATGGACTTTGAAGGAAGAATCATAACTTTAGAGTTCGACAACTTCTTCCTTACACAAGTCTACACACCAAATGCAGGTGGAGAATTAAAAAGACTTCCACTAAGACAAATTTGGGATGAAAAGTATGGCGAATACTTATCAAGACTTGATGAAATCAAACCTGTAATTGCAACAGGGGACTTCAACGTAGCTCACAAGGAGATCGACCTTGCAAACCCAGAGGGCAATAGGATGTCAGCAGGCTTCACTGATGAAGAAAGACAAGGCTTCACAAACTTATTAGCCAGGGGCTTCACTGATACCTTTAGACACATCCACGGAGATGCAGAAGGAGTTTACACTTGGTGGGCACAAAGAGTTAAGACTTCGAAGATAAATAACTCTGGCTGGAGAATTGACTACTTCATAGTTAGTGATAGGATCAAAGACCTTGTTGCAGAATCAAAAATGATTGACTCCGGGGAAAGACAAGACCACACACCAATTCTATTGGATATTAATTTATAAAAAGAGATTTAAAATGAAGTCAAAATTTTTAGAAGATAATGGTATTGCAAACTTAATCAGTGGTATGGAGTATTCTCTTTCCTATGCAAAGGAGGGCGACAAGGTCAAGGACTATGTAGCTGATATGTTAAAGAGAATGGAAATCTCACCAGATGAAATTTATTCTTGCATCCAAACTCACACAGATAAAATTGCATATTGTGATGGAGAAAATGGGAGCGACTTTGTCTATGGAAGGAACTTTCCGGACACCGATGGCCTCGTAACAGATAAGAAAAATCTTGCCCTCTTGTTAAAGTTTGCCGATTGTACTCCCATAGTTCTTTATGATAAAAATAAAAAAGTTCTTTCAATAGTTCACTCAGGTTGGAGGGGAGCACAAAAGAAAATTCCTGCTAAAGCCTTAGAAAAAATGAAGAGAGAATTTGACTCAGACCCAAGGGATATTCTCGCCTACATTGGTCCCAACATTGACATAGAAAATTATGAAGTTGGAGAAGAAGTTTATGAAGAGTTTAAAGACTTCGAGAATAGAGGAAAGTTCTTCGAAAAAATTGGAGGTACTTGGCATCTTTCTATGACAGAGGTTAATAAAGGAATTTTATTAGAGTCAGGAATAGATGAAGAAAACATAGATACCTGCAGGGAATCAACTTACAAAAACCTAGACCTTCACTCTGCAAGAAGAGAAGGCAAGACCTATGGACTTAACTCCATGATAGTCATGATGAGATAAAATTGAAAATCTAATTTTAATCTGTTAGTATTTAAAATATTATTAGAAAACAAATGAGATTAGAAATAGAGGAAATTTAATGGAAAATCTTTTTAAAGAAGAAATCAATAAAAAATTAAAAAATTTAGTTTTTATAGACTTAAAAGAAGAATACCACTTGGAGGACATTGATCTGCCATGGGGTTTTTCCTTGCCCATAAAGTTGGACTATCTTATAGAGGGAATAAAAGAAAAGGAACTAGAAGAAGAGATCAATCTTGAAAAAATAGTCGAAGCCATGGTCTACCTACTTGGAATTGACAGCGAATTTAAATACTCAAGGGACTATAAGGAAATTTTAAAAAAATTAAAAATAGATTTAAAAAACTATGCTATGCACAAGGCCTATGTAAATCAAGAAGAAGATCCTTTAGACTCTTATATCTTTTTAAAGGGATATGAGGAAGTCGCTGGAGAAGACCCAGATATAATTTTTAAAGAAGCAAACATCTTAGAGGCACTTTACAATCAAATTCATGAAAAAGACTATGAAAAAAGTGAAAAACTCTTAAACATAATAATTAAAAAATACAACAAGGTCTTAAATCTAGATGAAAATTATTCATTAGCTTACTACAGACTAGCTTACATTAACCTCGCCCTTGCCAAATATATAAAAGCCAATATGTACTTTGAAAAGTTTATAAACCTGTCAAGAGATGAAGAACTCAAAGACCAAGTGAGAAAAGAGATAGAAATAATAAGAAATAATGTTAGCTTTGACTCAGCAAAAACTTATTTATCCTATGGAGACTATGACAAGGCCATCAACCAATTAGAAAGTATAAGTGAAGACTTTGATAAGGAAGAATCCTTCTATTATACTTACGCAATTTGTTACTACAACATAGGAGAATTAGATAAGGCTGAAGAGTATGGAAAGCTATCGGTGGAAAAGAAAACCACAGAAGAAAATATAAACTTGCTTGCAACAATCTATGCAGGAAGGCAAGAGTTCACAAGATCAATTGAAATATTAGAACTTGGAATAGAAGAGATAGAAGACTCCTATCCATTGAATTACAACATGGGAATAATTTATCTCAATATGAATGAAAAAGAAAAGGGGCTAGAATATTTAGAAAAAGCTAACAAGTTAAATCAGAATAAAGACCTGGAGAAATTTATAAAAAATTTAAAATAAATATTGACAGTCCATAGAATGAGATAGTAATATATAACAGTTATCGAAAAAGGCAGCTGTTATTTTTAAAATTTAAATAAAAACATTTAAAAAAATAAAAAAACAGTTGACAGATAAATTTCTAGATGCTA